>CAIWHS010000135.1 GCA_903912515.1 uncultured Planctomycetaceae bacterium | reverse complement strand
GCTCACCACAGTTTTACTCACCTTTGCTCCTCAAAACCGTGGGTACATGCCTCTATGTCTCTGGCAAACATTCTCCCCAAGCCTGCATCCCCCAAAGAAAATTACCCAAAACCCAAACACCAGCCCTGCGGTCATCTGGGAGTAAACGCAACGCCTTCATTTTAATTACCCATCCTTATAGGGCTTATATTTTTGGAATTCTGTTCACCATCCCAATGCTTGACCACAGATGCCAATGCCTTATATTCCCAGAGTCACAATTAGACCTAAACTCACAAGATGTCCCTGCCTCATAAAGCAACTCTCCCTTCCAAAAGGAACCTCACATGCTAGTCACTCTCGCGGGCAAGGTGGCAGTGGTCACTGGTGCCGCTTCCGGAATCGGCCTGGCCATTGTCAAACAGTATCTGGCATCTGGTATCGCTGGCCTGGTGGCGGTGGACCTGGCACCAAACATGCCCACATCTCTGACCGCACTCCCTCAAGACAAACGCATGCACTACGTCGGTGGCGATGTTGGCACCGATGACACCGCCAAAAGGTTCACCGAAACAGCCATCACACATTTCGGCAAAATCGACATTCTCGTCAACAATGCCGGCATCAATGTCGTAAAGCCCCTACACCTGCACACCCCCGAAGAGTGGGACCTGGTGATGAACACCAATGTCAAGGCAATGTACTTCTCCGGCCGCCACATCCTGCCCATCATGATGAAACAAAAATCAGGCGTGATTTTAAACACCGGGTCCATCTCGGGCGAAACCGGCATTCCCACCCAAGGTGCCTACGGCCCATCCAAAGGTGCCGTCCACGAAATGACTCGCCAACTAGCCATTGAATACGCACCCCACGGCATCCGTGTAAACGCCATCGGCTGCGGCACCATCGACACACCTCTGGTCACCCGCTCGGCGATAGACTCTGGCAATCCACAAGCCTTCATGGCCATGTTGAAAGACAACCACCCCATCGGGCGGATCGCCTCCGCCGAAGAGGTTGCGTCTTTTTTCACCTACATGGCTAGCGATCTCGCCAGCTTCTTCACCGGTGCAGTACTCATGATGGACGGCGGCTATTCCGCCAAATAACCGGCCACACCCGCAATCTCACTCCCTAACCCGAGGCATCCATGCGCCACTCGACCTTGTTCCTCTCCTTGCTTCTGGTTTCCACCACGCTCGTTCCCGCCACCCTAGCAGTCGAACCCGTCCCCGAAAAACTCGTGGTCCTCACCTTCGACGATTCCAGCAAGTCCCATTTCACTGTCGCCAGACCCCTCCTACTCAAACACAAGTTCAACGCCACTTTCTTCATCACCGAAGGATTTGACTTCCCCGACAACAAAAAAGACTACATGACTTGGCAAGAAATCACCCAGCTCCACAAAGACGGCTTTGAAATCGGCAACCACACCGTCAGCCACATGGGAATCAACGACAAAAATTTGACCGATCTGCCGGCCCAACTGCGCGGCATCAACGCCCAGTGTGAAAAATATGGCATTCCCATGCCGGTCTCGTTTGCTTATCCGGGCAACGCCATCACCCCCGCCGCATTACCGGTGCTCAAAGATCTGGGCATCCGCTTCGCCCGCCGAGGCGGCGCACCCGAATACCCTTACAAAGATGGCAAAGGTTTTGCTTTTGAACCGGGAAAAGACCATCCCTTGTTGCTACCCACCGCCGGCGACGCGCGTCCCCACTGGAAACTCGATGATCTTAAACTGGCTGTCAGCCAGGCCCGCACTGGCAAAATCGCCATCCTGCAATTCCATGGCGTGCCCGATACCGCCCATGCCTGGGTCAACACGAACCCCGATCAGTTCGAAATCTTCCTCAATTATCTGGCTAAGGAAGAATACACCGTCATCGCCATGCGCGATCTCGCCAAATATGCCAACACCGATAAAGTCCCCTCCAACCCCACCGCCGTTATCGACGAACGCCTGAACCAACTGAAAAAGGTGCCGTAAGCCCAAGATTCAGCAGCAGCCTTAGGGCCTTATTTTCCTTGCGCATGCGGCGGTAGACCGCCTTGCTACTGCCTTCGGTTTTCCACGCTTTCATCGAAGGCCGGCAGTTCCACCCGAAACAGCGTCTCATGCCCCACTATCGACTGACAGTTAATCTCTCCACCGTGCCGCAACACGATTTCCCGGCAAATCGAAAGTCCAAGCCCGGTTCCACCAGCCCCTCCATCAGCGCGGGCCCGGGCCTTGTCAATACGATAAAAACGGTCAAAAATATGATCTAAATGGCCCGCGGCAATACCAGGACCCTTGTCCCGCACCTTCAAAATCACTCTGCCTTCACGCGTCCGGATCGACACCCGCACGCTTCTACCCCCATGTTTCAACGCATTGCCCACCAGGTTCTGCACCAACTGACGCAACAAAACCCCGTCCCCCCACACCACCGCCCTGCTGGTTGCCACCTCCACACTGTCCGGTTCAGGCAATTCCGCCACCACCTCCACCACCAGTTTCGTCATGTCAACCAAGGTAGGGGCCATTCCTGGAAAATCAGCATCCGCTCGCGCCAGCAACAACAACCTCTCCACCAAATCACTCATGCGCTCCGCAGATGTCTGGCACACCTGCAGCGCTTTCACATACTCCCTGTTTTCACGCGGTCGGCTGAGCGCCAATTCAGCCTGGCCCCGTAACACCGCCAAAGGCGTGCGCAACTCATGCGACGCATCCGCTGTGAAGGACGTCTGCCTGGCAAAAGCCTTCTCAAGCCGGTCAAAGGTGCTATTCAAAACCCCCGCCAAGTCGCGCAATTCCAAATCTACTTTCGCTGTATCAATCCTTCCCCCAAAACTCTTCGCACTTAACCCCGATGCTGTCTTCGCAATGGCCCGTAATGGCTTGAAGATCTGCCGAGAGATCCACCATTGCCCCAACAGCCCCAACCCAATTATTCCAAGGCCAGCCAAAACCAAGTTCCGGTCTATCGGTTCCAGCCTCCGCTTCACCGGCTCCATTGGCGTCCCCACCATAATCACCGAGCGGCCCGGCCCCAAAATTTGCAATTCGCGGTACTCTCCATTCCGCCTAAACCAAACTCCCCCGTCTTCCAACTCCGGAAATTTCGATCCCTCCGGCAGGCCCTCACCCTTCAACAAATGCCCGTCCGCAAGCCAAACCCCAAAATATTGCTCAGGCGATATCCTCGATTTCGGCGGTAATCGCAGTTCCCCATACAATTGCTCCCACACCCTAGGCGGAAACATTGGCGGCGGCCGCCGATTCCCCATAAACTCACCCTCACCTTTGTCCTTGCCTTTCCCATCCTTCCCTTTGCTATCCTTCCCCTTGCCCATGCCCACCGGCCTAGCTGGTGGATAACGATCATCTTTCGCCCACTCATCCCGGCCACCAATCCCAAAGCTACCTGCTGGGTCCTCAATCAACCCTCTGCCCGAAAACAGCCGCAGCGTTGCGTCCAATGCCGCCGCCGATATTTCCAATTCCCCGTCAAGCTCCTCTTCCAGCGACCGCAACACCGACAAATGAATGAACCAGGCAAACCCACCCACCGTGCCAATAAGCACCAAGGCAGACCACATCAACAACCGATAACGCAAAGAGCCAATCATGGCGCATCCTGCCCGGCTTCGTCCGCCTCTGTAGGCGTTTCCCCCTCAGCCGGAACCCGATACCCATACCCCCTGCGGGTCTGAATCAATTCTTTGCCCAGCTTCTTCCTCAGGTGCGAGATATGCACCTCCACCAGGTTCGACAGCGAATCGTCCTGTTCGTCAAACACATGCTCATAGATTTCAGTTTTGGTGATCACTTCCCCGCGCCGGGAAAGGAGCAGTTCCAAAATGGCGTATTCCCGCGCCGTCAGCGCAACCGCCTCACCTCCCCGCAACACCGACCGCAGATTGGTATCAATCACCGCGCTGCCCAGTTGGATCGTCGGGTTACCGCTACCCTGCCTGCGCCTTCCCAGTGCTCGTACCCGCGCAAGCAACTCGACCAAGGCAAACGGTTTCACCAAATAATCGTCCGCACCCAAATCCAGCCCACGCACCCGATCGTCCACCGTGTCGCGCGCTGTCAAAAACAACACAGGCGTCGCTCGCTCGCGCCGCAAGGTTGCCAATATCTCCCACCCATCCTTCCCAGGAAGCATCACATCCAAAAGAATCAGGTCATAAGCGGTCCCAAGCGCCTTGTGCAGGGCATCCTCACCCTCCTCCGACCAATCCACCGCATGCCCATCTTCACGCAGTGCCTGCACCAGCAAGCTACGGAGGGCCCTCTCATCTTCCACCACCAAAATGCGCATCACCCCACCCCCGTTCTAACCCCATTCTCGCTACATCCAAAGCTCTTGGCCATACATATCCCAACAAACCATTTACCAAACAAAAAGCAGCGGACAGGTCACCCCATCCACCGCTTGGGTTGATCCCACAAAGTCAGCGTTTCAAGGCTTAACCGGCCGGTTCCGCTCCCGGGCCCGAAGCTCCATCGGGTCAGTCACCGCATTAGCCGGATCATAAAATACCCCTTGCCGCTTCCCCTCGGGAATATGGTCCCGCATGGTTTTCACCTGCCGCCTCTGCCCAGCCACCACCCCGCGCAATACCTTCTCCCACCCCTCAGACTCCCCCGCCTTCAGGCTCGCCACCACCTCACCACCTTGGGCAAAAGTGTCCGGCACCACCACCAAAATATCCTTCAATTCCTGCGGGGCCTTCTTCACATCTTCCAGTTCCTTGCCATTCTTTAGACGGGCATACTGCAATTGCCCCACAAGTGCAGGGCTCCATGCTAGCAACTGTAGCGCCTTCACCATCGCCTCAGGGGCATCCGGCGGTAGCACCACCAAAGGGAGGCTGTCCGCCGCCGCTACCGTCAGCCCCACTGAAAAATTGGCCGCCACAGGCAGGCTCAAGTCACCCGTTGCCTTAGCCCCCGGGTATTTGCCCGAAATTTGGTCCAAACCTGTCGCAAAAGCCCCCGCATCCTGAAAAGCCATTCGCATCGAACGACCCGGACGAATCAGTTGCGTTGTGCCATCCGGTCCCAAAATGGCAAACACCGAATTCTCTAGCTCGCCCGACCGGGTCCGCACAAGACTCTTCAATAGTTTCGACTCCTCCGAGTCCTCATAAGTCGCCAACCGGGCGCAGACAAACCGACGCGAGGCGATGACCACCGCCTGATTGGACAGGAAACTCCTGTCCATGTCTTGTTTGCCTGGTCACCAAATTCCCGGGATACCAGCGCAATGCGGTGCCGCCGATACCAGCAAAATCGGCTTGCCCGTGCGCGCCGCTTCCACCTTGGCCGACTCCCAGGTGCTGAACCACTGAATCCCACCCATCCGCCCTTCCTTCACCTCATCATCAGCTCCAGGCCGAGCGGGACGATTTCCTCCCCCGGGACCACCCGGACCCTTTTGCTCACCAGAACCATTTGGACCAAATCCAGGAGGGCCATCAGAACCACCCGGACCACCCATGGGTGGACGGGCGTTTCGCATTTTCTCCATTTGCTCCGGTTTCAAAATCTTTTCCAGCCTCCCAAGAACCTCTTTTTCAAGATCCTTGATAGACTTGTTCTGCTCACTGGAAAGTTCCAAATCAGCCACCACATGCGGTGGAATCACCATGCCAGGCTGGAACTTGCCCTTACCTTTGGAAGAGCCAAACTTCCCTTCCCCCTTCGGGCCCTTTTCGCCTTTCCCACCTTTGGCGCCCTTGGGGGGACCATCCGGAGGGCCTTCCCCAGGTCCACCATCGCCTGGGGGCTGGGCCACACCAAATAAGGCCAACCCACTCAGGCCACCCGCCACCACCAAGAGCATCATCATGCGAAACATGAACGCCTCCTATAAAAATCAACCATGCAAAATCATCCGCTTCAGTCTTCCATGGCCGGCCGGGCAGGCCGGTCCTTCTCCCCTTTACCTTGCGGGCCAGGCCCGCCCCCGCAGCCTGCCAGGTTCAAGCAAACCACACAGGCAATTGCCACCAAAATTACCATTCGCATTTGGTTCATTTTTCACCAACTCGGTACAGCATCTTGCTCGAGCGCAGTAATAAACCGCCTTCAACTGGCACAGGGGTCGCGCTAAAGTCACCCCCGTCTTCCACTCGATTCTGGCCAACCACTTCTGGCTTCTCACCGGTAGATAAAACAAAAACACCCTCGCGTCGAGTTTGGCAGTACAGCTTGTCACCCACCAGCACCAGCGACGCGTACACCGGCCGGCTCCGCCCGCCCCTCTCCTTCAATGGCAACTTCCCCTCATGGGCCACCTTCCCGGTCGACGCGTCCAACACCTTCAACGCCGCCATTTCATCCACCCAATAAAGCCGCCCAGCATGCAATAGCGGCGTCGGCACATAACTGCTCGCCCCCACTTCCCAAGCCTGCCTCCCACCCTTGGGCTCAACCTTGCCTCCCACCCTCAACGCCGTCGTCCCTTTCGATTCAAATCCACCCGTCACAAACGCCAGGCTCTCACCTTGTACCATTCCAGCCACCACACTAGGCGAAATATTGCCCCGCCCCCGCAAGGGCGCATACCACACCAGTTTGCCTGTTTTTGGGTTCAATGCCCAAATCTCACCCGGCGCACCCACCAACAAATTCTCCACGCCATCCAATCCCTTCGCCAATACCGGCGTCCCAAAAGACAATGCCAGCGTTCCGCCCTCCGCCTTCCAGACTTGTTTGCCCGTCTTCCGGTCAAAAGCCAATATCGCCCGGCTCTCGCTGGCCGCGTTCACCACCACCAGGTCTCCCACCATGATCGGGCTTGCCGCCGACCCCCATCCCCTCGGGTCAGACTCCTGCCCGCAATCAGCCTCCCACAGCTTCTTCCCGCCATGGTCATAGGCATGCAATCCAGACTTGCCGAGGTAGGCATAGACACCATTCCCATCCACAGCTGGCGTGCTCGACGCATATCCATGTTCAGTCAGATAACCCCGGTACCCATCTTCCCCCGCCACTCCCTTCACCTGCACCTGCCAGACTTCCTTGCCGGTTTTTAATTCCAACGCCACTAAGTGCCGTTTTAAATCGGCCACTTTCCCGCCAGCCCCCTCCACACCATATCCGCTATAGCAAACGATATAAGCCTTCTCCTCCCATACCACCGGGCTCGAAGACCCAGACCCAGGTAGCGCCACCTTCCAAACCACATTCTCATTCTCAGACCACTTTGTGGGCGCCTTCATCTCCAAATAAACCGCCCCCAGGCCTGCCCCTCGAAACCCATTCCACCCCGGTTCAGCATGAAAAACCGCTGCCAAAACGACTAAACTCAACATGCCAGCACCCCCTAGCCACACGCATAACCTTTGAAATCTAACTGCCCAACCTGAAGTTAAGGTTAATATTCAAACAAATGGGGCCTATCGATTGCCCTTTGACCCAAGCCAGCGGGTTGAATTTCTTGGTTGACGCATAATTTTGTTACACCAAAAAAATTTACTTATAATCAACGCAAATCAAATCTGCGGCAACTTCTCCATCGTTGGATGAGTTATGAACCTTGATGGAAGTGCATTATGCTTTTTAGAAGCCAAAAATATCCCATCTGCCCGATCTGCAAATCCAACCGAGTTGCCAAATCCTCCCCACGCCCCGGCGATTTTCTCCTCAAACTCTTGTTGAAAAATCCGGTCCGCTGCCAATCCTGCAACCACCGCTTCGCCTCCTGGTTCATCCCACACGAACATCAACCCAGAACCTCCGCCTCAAGTTCCCACTCCAAAGTATTCAAAACCATCCATAAAGAAAATAAACCCTTGTCATAACCACACCTAACCAAAAAATTCTATTTCTAACTATAAAAATCAGGTGAGCTTATATATTGACTTAATAAATCACGAATATAAAATATCCTCTGAAGCTATAACAAGTCATGAACCGGAGGATAAAATGGATCGCCGTAAACTCTTGGCCGCATTGGGTCTATCGCCTACTCTGTCCAGCCCAAGCATCAGCCAAAACCATGCTGATAAAAAACCCGAAGGCCCTCATGCGGTGCCACACTTCCACTTCTGTGGTATCCACATGGCAAAATCAAACCCCAAACTACAATTCATCACCCAGCATTACTGTGCCTCCCACACCGGGGGTAAAGAAGGCGATGTTCTACAGTGCACGCTGTTCGACGGCCAAGGCACCAATGCAAAACTCATCGGGGTCGAATACCTCATTTCCGACGCAGCCTACCGCAAGTTGCCAGATTCAGAAAAAAAACTCTGGCACGCCCACACCTACGAGGTTTTGGGCGGCGGACTCATCGCGCCTCAAATGGATAAAAAAACCGAAAACGAATTCATGCAAGTCGTCATGACCATGTGGGGCAAAGCTTGGCACACCTGGCCTGACCCCTCCACCCCCATCCCCATGGGGGAACCTCTTCTGATCTGGTCCTTGATGGGCGATGGCCAAGTCGATGAAAAATTACAGGCCGCCCGTGATAAAGAATTCGCAGTCGATTCCAAAAAACTGCAATCCGAGCGGGTCAAAGAATTTGGCCTACTGCCCCCCAATGTGGCTCCACCAACCACCATGGACACACTGGGCAGGCAATGGACCAACACAGGCGAAGATAAACCAACAAAAGCCAACTAACACTCCGCCACCACTGCACAACCCCCCGTCCAAGCCTGCAAATGGGGTGACTCCATTGCAGGTTATCCAATCTTCAACCCAAGCAAAAAAGCCAAAGTATTACACTATACAGTTAAATTAAATCTTTATTTTACTGCGGCCGATAAATCCCTTGCCGTCATCACCAAAAAAATCCCCAAGTGTCCCATCAGTAAAAAGCTAAAAATAGGCGTAACAATCGTCCCCACCCACATGGACAAAAAATACAGCCCCAGTTTGGCAAAAACGAGCCCCACAATAATGTTCAACACATACAACAACAGCGGCAAACCACATATCCACAAGCCACTCGCAAGTATCCGCCCCCACGCACCCATCGCCACCTGAATCGTCGATTCCAGCGCGTTATAAACCAAATCAAACTTCTGCTCGTTCGCCCCTGTTCCCAGCGCCACCTTATAAACCAAACAAAATGCCAACACCATCGCGCTAGCAAGCGGCGTCAACACCAGGCACCCCACAGCCCCCACCACAATGATCATCAAGATGCTCACCACAGTTTGCCCAAGTGAAAAAACCCCTTCCAATAACCCATCAAACAGGCCCGGCCCTTCCGCCTTAGCTACCGGTGGTCTTCCTGCTCCTCGGTTTATTCTGTCCGGTTCGGGTTCGCCAAAATCTGGCAAATCGTCTGGAATACGGTTTTTAGGCAACTCCTTGCGGGCATCCGGCCTACCAGCAGGCTGTTGCTTGGGCCCCTCCTGTTTATCAGGCCCTCTTTTCGCTTCCGGAAACGACACATGGCTGGCAACCTCAATCATCCCCAAGGTAGCTGATCCAAAAGTAGCGACAAAAAACATCCCTGCAATCACCGCCGGGGCAATCGCCATCGCTAACAAAATCAACAGCGCCGCCTGCATCATCAGCAGATGCCACAAAGAGTCCCACCCATGTCGCAAAAATGACAGAAACTTTGTGATCGACGCTTTTTCACCTCCCAGCATCCCATCCATGCAAGTGATGTAGCCAATAAAAAACGCCGGCACCAAAATCAGTGTTAATAGCGGTACCGCCGCTAGCGAGCAAGAGATAAGCAGCACCAGCAGCAAAAAACTATGCCGTAACGGATGGCTAAAAAACTCTCCTAGTGCCGCAAAACCTCGCGCAGTCGCCTGAACAATAGCCCCGCCCGCGCCTACATCTTCTTGCAATTTCCGCTTGGCCTTTTTGGGTTTGGCCGTTGGCCCGCTCACCGCCTCCTCGTTCAAAATGTCCCACGCATCGGCATTTTCCACAGCCGGCTTCTTCGCTAGCTTGGAAATATCAATCACAGCACTATTCAGCTCAGGCGGCATTTCAACCACCACAGGCTTTGCCAACACACTCCCACTATCAAGCCCAAGCTTCCCCACCTTGCCGGCCTTTACCGGCTCAGCAAGCCCTTCCTTCCACAGCAGATCATCAGCAGTCAAACGCCCCTGCGCCACATACTCCCGCAGATCATCCGAGGTAAAAGGCCCAAACCGCTTCTCCCCGCGAATAATAAACCAAGAAGTTCTCGGCGATTTAGCCATGATTCCATTTCCCCACTACAAGCATCTGCACCCATCTTCACCCAACAAAACCAAACCGCCATTCTGAACCGACAAATTTCCAAAGTCGAGAAAAACTTACCCCCAAAAACTAACCGTCACCCAAGTACGCCTTCGATACATCCATACATGCGGGCCTACCTACGGCGTGGCAAGTCTTCCAATTCATCCAAGGTCTTGATGGTGCCCGCCGGTCCCTTGCGCGGTTTGCTGCTGCCCGCCAGCCGGGTGCAGTTAGGGAAGTGGCGGCGGGCGGGGGCTTCCCCTGCCGCCATCGCCGCCTGAGTGGAAAGGCCTGGTGGCCGGCCGTTACAAGGAGTTTGCGTATGCTGTTCATCGTTTTTCCAGTTCTGCCAGATCTTGGCGGTGGTTTTGGTGATGGGGGGCGGCGGCGCCTCGGGGCCTGAATTCATTATCCGAATCGCTCCTGTTTTAATTCCCAAGTGTGTGTCTGCCCAATTGCCGAGCACAATCATTTTCCAATGAGTGCGTGTTAGTCTTCCTTGCAGTACCGAACCATCTGTCGCTAACTTTCCGCCCTTAGAACCCATGGTGCGGCGCCATGTAGTCAGGGGCAACGCCCCTGGTAACCGGGCCATAAAATTCCAAAGCCCTGAAGGGGCGACCCGACCCACCCAACGGCAAAAACGCTCAAATTTTTCCTCTAGCCCGGCGCTTTTATTAGCGCATTCTTCGCATTGGTGTAGTGACTGCTTATTACCCATGTGGCTACCTCGACTGGCTGATTTGTTGACTGGCGGTTTGTGCAGATTGGCATGGATTTACCTTTGGCTAATTGACTTTTAAAAAAATTAGAATGGCCTCGTTTTTGGGACGAGATTGTCATGGAGGAATGGGCGTGGGGGGCGCGCAGGGGCAGCCCTTGCTTGGAAGGTGCCCTTGGCGGATTGGTTTTGTTAGAGGTTTATGCAAGAAAGCCCCTGGGGGACCGGTGCTGCGCCAGGCTAGGGCAACCAGCCGGGAGGGCGCGATCCGTTTAGACACGGGTTGAGCCAGGGATTGGTGGGCATTGCTGCCGCGACCGGGACGCCCAAAGTTGGGC
>CAIWHS010000134.1 GCA_903912515.1 uncultured Planctomycetaceae bacterium | reverse complement strand
CAGGGCGATGGCCACGGGGATTTGGGCGAGCAGGCGCTCGGCTTTTCGGAGCTTGCCTTCGGGGCTGTCGTCTGTGGCATCTTGGTCGAAATGGGCCAAAACGCTCACCGAGGTGCGCAATGCATCGATGGGCGGAGTCCATGCCGGGAGCGAGGTGAGCAACTCAGCAAGAGCTTCGGGCAGGTGGCGGGATGCGTTGAGGCGGTGGGAGAAGCGGGCTTTTTCTTTGGGCCCAGGCAGGTCTCCACGCAAGAGCAGGTAGGCGACTTCTTCAAACGAGCAGCTTTCAGCCAGTTCTGCCAAGGGGTAACCGCGGTAGGTGATTTCATCGGCCAATAAGGCGATTGCGGTGCTGCCTGCAGCCATTCCAGCGGGTTTTGCCTGTGAAAGGGAATCGTTTTGAATCTCAGACATTGTTCTCCGGCCTTTCCATAATTGCCACGCGGAAAATTCAGCCCAATCCATGGCTGCGCGGGCAGTCAAGCATCCACTTCAATTCACCAGTTATTTTAATGACAATCAGGAAAAAAGGCAGGGGTGTTAAAGTGTAACTTCATTTCGTGGGGGATTGGGCCGCAGTATTGGAAGGGGCAGGGCGCATGGGACGGAAATGGGCGACTGTGGTTTTGGTGGCAGCCTTGGCGGGGTTGCTGGTCGGTTTGGGCATTTGGATTCGTCAACCTAGAGATTTTGCGGATGAGGGCCTTGTGCGTCAGGCGATGGCGGTTGGCGAGGTTGGGCAGATGGTGGAAGGGTTGGCTGGTGAGTGGCCGCAGTGGCGGGGCCCTAAGCGTGACGGACAAATGGATTCAGAAAGCGCGCGAGGGCTGCTGGCGGGGAAACCCGCCCAGCGTTGGGAAACCGAATTGGGAGAGGGTTATGCCAGCCCGGTGCTGGTGGGCGGGCAGGTTATTGCCTTGGCTCGGAAGGGAGCGGAAGAGTTTTTGCAATCTTTTGATCTTAAAACCGGTGCCTCGCAGTGGCTAAGCAGGTGGCCCTGCAGCTACAAGAACGATTATGGCAATGGCCCGAGGGCCTCGCCCACGGTTTCAGGCAACCTGGTGTTCGCACTGGGTGCGGCCGGCCGACTGGTGGCGGTACAGTTGGCGGATGGCCAGGTGGTCTGGCAAGCAGATCTGTTAGGGCCAGGGATGGGCAGTTCGCCACGGTGGGGCTTTGCAGGTTCGCCCTTGGTGGTTGGCGAGTTGGTGATTGTTCAGGTTGGGGCGCCTTCCGGTGTGGTGGCTTTCGATCGTGCAACAGGCGAGGAGAAATGGAGGTCGGGTAGCGACCCTGCGGGCTATAGCTCCCCGCTTCTTGTGAGGGCCGGTGGCGGCCTGCAACTGGTTTGTTTGACCGGAAGGCGACTGTTGGGAATGGATCCGGCGAATGGTGAGATTTTGTGGCAGGAGGAATGGCCGACCGAATTTGAGGTGAACGCCGCCACCCCCGTGGTGTGGACAGTGGCTGGGGAAGATGGCGAGACGCTTTACGCCTTTGTTACTTCCGGTTATGGCCGTGGATGTTGTTTGATGCGTGCGAATAGGGAAAAGGAAGGCAAGTTCTGGAATGCCAGTATGGTGTACCGCAACACCCGGATGCGAAGCCATTTTGGCAGCCCTGTTCGGGTGGGGGATTTGCTGTGGGGGTTCGACGAACAGATGGTGACAGCGCTTGACTGGCGCACTGGGGAGGCCCGGGTCAAAAAGCGCGGTTACAAGAAAGGGACACTCGTGGCATCCGGTGAAAATCTGCTGCTCTTGAGTGAGGAAGGCGAGTTGGCCCTTGCGAAGTTTGATGGCAAGGAATTGAAAGAGTTATGGCGCATGCCCGCATTTGGCCAGACGGGTCCTACGGGAAAGAAAGCCTGGACCATGCCAGTGGCGGCGGCAGGGGTGGTGCTGGTGCGCGATGAGGGAAGGTTGATTTGTCTGGAAATGGCAGAGGTTGGCAGGAAATAAAAAAGGCCCCGGCTATTTGAAGCTGGGGCCCATGGCCGCATCAGACTCTGTGGCTCACCATTTGAACTGGCCGCCAAAGTTCAGGCCGTAAGCCCAGAAATTGCCGATGTCCCAGGTGGGCAATGGAGCGGCCTGGCCTACCAAGGCGGTTGAGTTGGTGTTGGTGAAGGCAGGGGTTTGGCTTGGGTTAATCAGCGGGCTGATTTGTTCAGCCGAACGGGCGGCCTGGCTGAGGTAGAAGCCGCTGAACCCGACGAAAAGATTGATTCGGGCTGAGACATCGTAGCCGACATTCATGCCCACCTCCGGCAGGACAGCAAAGTTGGCATCGCGGAAGTTGCCCTCGTTGGTGGGCTGTGCCAAGTAGCCACCCGGGTAGCCCAGGGCAATGCCTGGCGAGCCGGAAAACTGGTTACTCAGGGCTGTGCCGCTAATTTTGATATCGCTTGCAGTGGCACCTAATGCGACCTTGGTGTAGGTCTGCACCGACCAGCGGTCAAACTGCCCGGTGGCGCGCAGGCCCAATTGGCCACCGTAGAAATTATTGGTGGTGCCGAAACGGTCGGTGGTCATCAGGTAGATAGGACTATAGTTATCTTGGGAGTAAGTGGAGAGGCTGGTGTATTCATCGAGAATCACCCAGCGAAAGCCGGTGATACCGTCTAGCCGCCAAACAGAGCCGGTGGAGAGGCGAACTGGCAGGTTGGCTTCGAAGCTTTGCAAGTTGATGGCAGTGCCCAGACTGGCTGTGCCGCGGAAGGAGCCGGGAACGGCCACGCCGGTTGAATCAGCCGCGCCGCCTAACTGGGCGTTGTTGAAAGCGATACTGAGGGGCTGGGCTCCACTGAGCCCGCTGTTGGTGAAGGTTCGGCTATTGGTCTGCTGGCCTAGGAACAGGTAGCTAACCTCGGCTCCCAAGATTTTGTCATCACTGAGCCAACCGCCAATGGTAACGCGGGCACCTGAGCTTGCACCGAAACCAATGTCGCCACCTGCCAGAATTTGGGTGCCGGGGGCGCCAACCACTCCTGGCCTGCCACTTGGCCCGGTGACATTAGCTGGGCCTGTGGTTAGGATTGGGGGGGAGTTTTCACCCGAGATCCACCACAGCAAGTATTCGAGACCCACATAGAACTTTGGGTCAGTTAGGTCGGTGGAACATTGCATGGGGCCAGCTAGTATGGGTTCGTAGCCAGGGTTGGCCTCGAGGTTCCAGACAGGTGATAGTTCACCAGGTTGGGCTGAAGCCACCAAGGGAAAACCCATCCATGCCAAGAGCGCGATAGCCAGTCCCGCGCCCAAGCGTTTGACGCCATTCATTCCCATGACCGACTCCTTTGGCAGGCGTGACTGATCCCTTGGCCCCGCTCACACTTCTGGGGTGATGGATCTTTTCAATCTTCCTGTTGTTCCGAATCGGCAGGCGGGAAGGTGCAGGGCTTGTGAAGGTTTGCGATTTGACAAAGAACAGACCGTGAGTCTGCAGCCTGTGCATGTGCTGACGAATGGGCCTTGGTTTAGGGGAATGCAACCTTGGCCGGACATGCGGGTTGCCCGGTAGGCAAGGGCTAATCGGGTTGGATGGGCTTGAGAATCAGGGTTTCCACCAGGCGTTCAGTTTTTGCTCAAGTCGGGTGGCATCGGCGGGGCGGGAGGCGATCAGGTTGTTTTCTTCCAGAGGATCGGCACCGAGATCGTATAGCTCGGGGCCGATACCACGGCCGGGTTTTTTCTCGGCCTTCACGGTATGGGGGTTGGGCACGATCAGTTTCAGGTTGCCATCAACGGTGAAACGGTAGGTGAGGCTGCTGGCGGGTTGATCGAGGTCGACCGCATCGTGCAGGTAGCATTCGCCAAAAACCGGCCCGCGTTCGTTCACGGCCCGGTCGTTGAGGAGATGGATGCCACGCATGTTTTTTGGTGGAGTGATGCCGGCAGCGTGGAGGAGTGTGGCGGTGAGATCGAGGCTGCTGACCGGGGTGGCGTTGGCCGCAGGGGCGACCTTGCCAGGCTGATGGAGAATGATGGGTGTTCGCAGGCCGGTATTGTATTGGGATTGTTTGCTATCTGGCTTGAATTGTGGTTTTTCGGGATCTTGAATCCAGCCGTTGTCGGTGACATAGGCGATTAGGGTGTCGTTGGCCAGGCCTCGCCTTTCGAGTTGGGCGAGGAGATCGCCTATGGTTTCGTCAAACCACTCGCACATGGCCCAGTATTTTGCCACATGGAGTGAAGTGGTTTTGCCTTTGTATTTGGAGAGGAGGCGGTCGGGCGGATTGTGGGGTTGGTGGGGCAGCATGGGTGCGTACCAGACAAAGAACGGCTTGCTGGAGGCTTTGGCCTCGTCGAGGAAGGTGGTGATGGGTGCCAAGGTTTTGCGGCCAATCTCCAGGCCAGCATCACCATGGCGACCGCCACGGGCTGGATCGCCATGGGTCATGGAGTGAGTGAAGCCGGAGTTTTTGGGATCTCCCATCCACCACTTGCCGGTTTGCAGAGTGAGGTAGCCGGCATCTTTCAGCAACGCGGGGAGTTTGGGCTGATCGGCAGCGAATTGCTGCATGCGGCCCACTTGGGCGAGGAATTTTGGGTTCTGGTAGCGTTTTGCCTTGTCGACCCCGGCGGGCAAGGGTGGTTCGTTTGCTGTCAGTTTGGTTTCGTGAGGGTATCTGCCTGTTAACAGGGCAGAGAGGGAAGGGCTGCACAGGCTGCTGGTGACATAGCCGTTATTAAAAAACTTTCCTTTTTGCGCCAAGCGATCGAGATTTGGTGTCTTGATGTTTGGGTGGCCCATGAACCCATAATCGGTGAAGGCTTGGTCATCGGAGATGATCAGCAAAATATTGGGGGGCGATTTGGCGGGCTGGTTCTGGGTGAAAACCAGATTCAGCGTGAGGACCAAGGCACAAGTCATGCGGTGGGAGCCTGGATTGGGGAGTTTGGAGTGGTATTGACTGGTAACTGTACCATTTTGCCCCGATGATAGGAAGCGGCCAATGGTTGGTTGAAAAGGGAGTTGCACCATGCGGATTAAAACGGGAAAAGGTCTGGCTTTGATCACGGCCTTGGTGGCGGGGTTGATAAGCCCGTTTGGTGCCCGGGCCCAGAGGGGTGGTTTTGACAACGACTCGCGCGAGGCGCAAAAACATGGCTGGCTTTTTAGCTACCAGGATGGTCTGGATCAGGCCCGCAAATTACGCAAGCCGATGATGCTGGTTTTTCGATGCGTACCCTGAACGGATTGCCATGAATTTGACGGGCAGGTTGTCCGTCTGGAAAAGATCGCCGAGCAGGCGAGCAAGTTTGTGAAGGTGCGGCTGACCCGGATTGAGGGGGCCGACCTCAACCATTTCAAATTCGACTATGACCTTACTTTCATGGTGTTTTTCATGGATAGCGAGGGACGGATTATAAGCCGCTATGGCGGCAGGGATTCGCGCGATGCCGACAATCGGCAATCGCTTGCGGGTCTGGGCCATGTGATGGGCGAGGTATTGGATACTTATTCAAAGAGTCCCGCGCGGGTGATTGCCAAATCGACAGCGAAGCCGTTGTTTGCAGAAGGGCTGGGAGTCGGCAGCAGGGGGTGCATGCACTGCCATCAGGTGCAGGAGGCGATCAACCGAAAACTGGTTCGCAATTTTGACTGGGATCCAGAGGCCCCCTGGCGCTATCCGCTGCCCGAAAATGTGGGAATTCGACTGTATGTGGACCAAGGTAGCCGGGTGGAAAAGGTGATGGAAGGTTCGCCTGCCGCCAAGGCCGGGATAATTCCGGGAGACCAGATACGCCAAGTGGGCGACATTCCGGTGCTTTCGTTTGCGGACATGCAGCAGGCTTTGGAGGAGGCCCCCCGCGAGGGGAAGGTGAGGGTTGTCTACCGGCGGCAAGGATTGAAGGATTTGGAGGGCACCTTGAATTTGGCACCCCGGTGGAAGAAGACAGACATCACTTGGCGCACCTCATTGCGCGGATTGGTGCCCACGCTTCCGCTGGCTGGCAAAAACCTGACTGTTGAGGAGAAGGTGAAACTGGAGTTGCCTGAAAAGGCACTGGCATTTCGGCAACGCGACAGCATTGCGCAGGTGGCGACCAGCGCAGGTTTTAAATCTGGAGATGTGATTTTGGGAGTGGAGGGCAAAAGCTTGGAAATGGATGTTTATGGTTTTCAAGATTGGGTGCGCCGGGAGTATCTGGTGGGTGACACCATTCGGGTAAGCCTGGTGCGAGATGGCAAGAAAATGATATTGCCAATTGTTTTGGGACGTCGTTGATTTGGCAACAAAAACTGGAGGTGCGCGATGCGTGCGACTTTGAAAGCGATGTGGGCGGCAGCGGGATTTGCTTTGGTATCGGGCCAGGTTTTGGCCCAGCCACCTGAGCGGGGCGGCGGAGGGGCACCGGGTGGCGGTGCGCTCAATCCCGCCCAATTGATTGAAAAATTGAAGGGACTGGATGCCAATAAAGATGGCAAAATCTCCAAAGATGAAGTGAAAGACGAGCGCCTTCAGCGCCTTTTTGAGCGCATGGACGCAGACAAGAACGGCGAGGTCACCAAGGAAGAGATGGAGAAATTGATAGGCCAGATGGGGGCCCTGGAAGGGGGTGGTCGTGGCCGCGGTGAACGGAATGGTGAGGGGCGCGGCGGGCGTGGTGGACCCCCTGGTGGTGGTGGTGGCCCTGAAGGCGGACGTGGTGGCCCCGGTGGTGGTGGGCCTGGTGGTCCTGGAGGTGGGCGTGGTGGCCCCGGTGGCCCGGGGGGGCCTGGTGGTGGTGGTGGCTTTGGCGGTGGTGGATTTATGATGATGATGCCGCAGCCTGGCCAACTGTTGCCCGCACCACTGGTGGAGCAATTGAAGTTGACCGGTGAGCAAAAGGAAAAGCTGGAAAAGCTGCAGAAAGAAACCAACGACAAGCTAGATAGCATTCTTACCGAGGACCAAAAGGGGCGCATGAAGGAAATGCGGGAACGCATGCGTGGGTTTGGTGGCCCCGGAGGACCGGGTGGAGGTATGGGTTCTGGCCCAGGTGGACCTCGTGGCCCCGGTGGCCCTGGTGGAGGTCGAGGCCCTGGTGGGGCAGGTGGACCAGATCGCCCAGATGGTGAGGGGCGTCGTCCGTCACGGCCCGATCAGGATTGAGTTTGGCTACTAAAGACAGAAGCGGGGCGGGATGTTGCAACATCCCGCCCCGCTTGTCAATTCAGTGGGCTTTTCCCTTAACGGGGGCCGCCGCGAGAGGGTTTGCGAGGACCACCCTTGCTACTGCGGCCGCGCGGTGGACTGTTGGGCCTGCCTGCCCGGGCAGGGACGCTAAAGCCGCTGGAGGAGGCTGGGCCTCCCGGGCCTTCTGGGCCACCGCCAAAACGGGCTGGGCCTGAGCGACTGCCATATTTTACTGGGCTAGCTTTGCCAGCGGGGCGACGGCCCCGGTTGCCAAAGCCTGGTCCGCCGGGAGGGCCAGCGAATTCGCCTCGAGGGCCGCCACGGAAGCCATCAGAAGGTGGGCGGTCATCGAATGACTCAAACTCGTCATCGGCGTGGGAAGGAAGCTGCATGGGCAGTTCGGCCAGCAGGGCTGGGTCGAGGCGTTCGATCGGGATCTTGCGGCCCGCCATGCGCTCGAGGACCAAAATCATGCGGCGTTCTTCTGGTTGGCACAGCGAAACCGCTTTGCCACTAGCCCCGGCGCGGCCAGTACGGCCCACGCGGTGGACATAGGTTTCAGCATCGCCGGGCATGTCGAAGTTGATGACATGGCTGATTCCACTGACATCAATACCGCGAGCGGCGATGTCGGTGGCAACCAAGACCCGGATGCGTCCACTCTTGAAATCAGCCAAGGCCTTCATGCGGGCCGTTTGTCGTTTGTCGCCATGGATAGCGCCCGAGGGCACGCCTGAGCGGGCCAGAACAGTTGCCACTCGGTCGGCACCGTGCTTGGTACGGGTGAAGACAATGGCTCGTTCCGGCTCGTGGAGGCGGAAATAGGCTGTCAGGGTGAAGTTTTTGGCATCGCGAGGCACGATCATCACGCATTGGTCGATGATCTGCATTGGAGTTTTTTCAGGCTTGATCTCCACGCGGATTGGGTCTTTCAGCAGCGACCGGCACAGCTCGGCGATGGGCCCGGGCATGGTGGCTGAGAAAAGCATGTTTTGCCTTTTGGCGGGCAAGGCTCCAGTGATGAACTTCAGGTCAGGGGCAAAACCCATGTCGAACATGCGGTCAGCCTCATCGAGGATGAGCATCTCGACCGCAGAGAGGTCGATGAGCCTTTGGCGCATGAGGTCGACCAGACGACCTGGTGTGGCGATGAGGGCATCGACCCCATTGCGCAGCGCCCTTGTCTGGATGTCTTGGCTAATACCACCGACCACTGCGATGACGCGAATAGGGGTGTTTTTGCCATAGGTGATGAAGCTGTCGCGGATTTGCATGGCCAATTCGCGGGTTGGCGCGATGACCAAAGTGCGAATGGGACGCCTTGCACCTGGCTTGGGCAGAGGGCCTGAGAAGAGACGGTGGATTGCTGGCAGGGCAAAGGCAGCAGTTTTGCCTGTCCCGGTTTGGGCGATACCCAGCACGTCCTTGCCCTCAAGCGCGGCGGGAATGGCCCCGGCTTGGATAGGGCTTGGGGTGGTGTAACCTTCGGCCTCGACGGCCTTGAGAACAGGATCAATCAGGCCGAATTCACTAAAAAGCATGGGCGTGCACATCCATCAGGTCTAGGAAAAAAACCACCGGACGCGCCCTTTAGGAGGCACGCTGGCGGCGGTTCCAGAACCAAATGAATGGAGCGCTACGCGCCCGAAAGAAACATTGGCCTGGTGAAATCCAGTGCCAATCAAGTGGGGCAAGTGGACTTATTCAACCAAGATAACAGAATGGGGGCAATTGACCAATGGGGAATGGCGGCAGGCTGACTCGATGCCGTGACCAAGGGGAGGGTTGATAGGGATGTAGTGACTGGGAAAGGACTTGGGTGCGCGGTCAGGTATGACAAAAGGTTCTTTTTGGTGGAACAGGGGCGGGAAATTTTTAAGAGAGGGTGCCTGATGGAGGTGGTGTCTGGATTGGGGCTTGTTTTTTTGGGGCTTTTTGTCGCTCAAGTTGCATTGAAAACGCCAGCGCCCCGGGGCCTTGCGGCTTGCCGGGGCGCTGGTTCATCCGGGAAGGATGGTTGGGGCGATCAGGGCATGTCGAGTGCCTGCTCGGTGGCCAGATGGCGGAGTTTGCGCATGCTGCGGGCGTGCAACTGACGGACGCGCTCCTTGGTGATGCCGAAACGCTGGCCGATTTCCTCAAGGGTCATGCCGCGCTCGCGGGTGAGTTGCGGGTTGTCGATGCCAGCACGCAGGCGAATGATCTCGCGCTCGCGGGGGTCGAGCTTGCCCAAGAGGGTGTGGACGCTTTCAGCCACCAACTCCTGGCGGGAGAGGATCGACTGCTCGTCGGTGCGGGCGTCTGGGCTGAGCATCAGCACCTCGTCTTGGCCGGTGACGAACCGTTCGCGGCGCTGCATCTCGTCGGGGACGCTGCGGGAGAAGTTCTTGATGATGGCCCAGCTTGCGTAGGTGCTGAACTTGAAGCCGCGGCCGAAATCGAATTTCTCGACAGCGCGGATGAGGGACATGTTTCCGTCACTCATGCGCTCGAAGAGATTTTCGCCGATAGCCAGACCGCGCTTGGCGATGTTGACCACCAGACGCATGTTGGCGTTGATGAGCAGCTCCTTGACCTCATTCGACTGCTGAAGCAGCAGGTTGATGCGGTCGAGTGTGCCGGTGCGCACTTTGCCGGGAACCAGTTCGCGGATGCCTTCCTCGTTGACGCGGCTGAAGGTGTCGCGCAACTGGGCGGCCTTGAACTTGAGGAAGTTCATTTTGCGGAAGAGGTGCTGCTCCTGCTCCTTGTTGAGCAGGGGCAGGCGGTAAAGCGGCGCCAACTCGGCCGGGACATCGCGGGGCACTTTCATGGAAGCGCGCTTGGCCTCGTATTCGATGGCACTTGGCATGGCGGCGACGATGTCGCGCTCATTTGCCTGGTCCTCAAAGGAGGGGTGATGGATGTGATCGAGCGGCTGATCCACCAGACGCTGGGCCATCACCTCATGGATTACCCGGTACATAGAGTTACGAGTCCTATGATGCTTTTTGGCGAGAGTTTCCACTGCTTGGCCCCTCCTGTACTGGGTAAAGATCTCTACCTTGGTACGCTCATCCAGCGGTCCGGTTCGCTTGGGATATAAAGGCTTTAAAGCATTCTCACGATCGTGCTGTTTCAGCAGTGCCCGCATGGTTTCGACAGCGCGTCCGAACCGCCTGGCCAGAACTTTGCTGGCTCTCAGCAGGGGAATCCCCTTGCCAGCCAGCCTCTTGGCCTTGCGCAGGATGGCGGCCTTTTCTTCGGCCTCCATCCTCTCGAACCGCGCGCCGCGCTCCACACGCGCCGCGTTGCGGGCGACAAACCGCTCCACTTCGCCCCAGCGGAAAAGGAGCCTGCTCTTGCCATCCACCACAGAGCGATTGCCGGTCAGGCCCAAGGCCTGCCACCTGCGCAGTGTGCGGACAGTGACGGCCAGCCTTTTGGCCAACTCGTCCAGAGTGAGCACCTCTTCGGGTTCGGCCTCGGGCAAAGCTGGCAGGCTGTCGTTGAGCAGCTTGACCAGAAGCTCGAGGTCGGAGGCGAGTTCCCTGCCCGGAAGCACCAGCCTGCCTCTGTCGGTTGGGCGGAAGCCCGTAACCCGCCAGACCAGGTACTGGTAGGGATAGACCCGGTCAGTCCGGACCTCACCCAAAAGCTTGCGGGCATTGGAGGCCTGCATGGCCTGCTGGCCGGAGGGGGAAAAACGGGTGAGTTGGTCAGCCAACTCTCGCAGTGGTTCTAGATGAAATCCCTGCATGCCTGTAACTCCCCTATCCAACCATCTTCAGCCGTGGGGTGTCAGTCGCCTCACCCTTGCACGATCGCAAAACCTCTCCTTTCAGATAACACCCTCCTTGCGGCGGGCGTTGGGCTTTTTAGCCCTAGGTTTTTATCCCAGTCAAATCGGTCCTGAGGGTATTCGTGCGAGCGTTCGGGGTTTTTCCACGGTTAACCGGAATGCCGGTGAATCTTTCCGTGGGTAACCTAGCTCACTTTTTTCCCCCAAGCCGGAAAGTTTTCGCGGGTTTTCTTTTTTCCCGCTTAACCTTCCTGCCCGCCCTTCTTGCAAGGAACACGCCGTTCCTTGCCAAAAACGAAAAGGAAATTTTTCCTGAGCGCTGTTATTGAGACGCAAACCCATGTGCGATAGATCTTTGCGGTTTTAAGATTTTTGGTATTTTTTCAGGTCTTGGCCCTTGACCGGCAGGGCTGGGGAGGGATAGCAGCCTGGCTTGAACCGGTAAAAATGCCAAAAATACCCGTCCTTTGACCGGGTCGTGTGGCAAACTTTTCAAAGGTGAGGCTTTGGTGCAGGCTTTTTTCTTTGCTTTGTGATGCCGAGAGGCGGTCGAGGATCCCATGCAAATTTTCACTTGGGTGTTCCTTCTGGTTTCGGCCCAGCCTTTGCCTGCTGAGGCGTTGGTGGAGGAGCGGTTTCAGGTGGGGCAGGGCTGGAAGGTTAAATCTCGCTCGGAAATTAGTGGCACGCTGCATTTGCCAGCCCCCGGAGGAAAATCGACCCGCTCGCTGTTAGTTAATGGCGAGAGTGCGCTGGAATATGAGGAAGCGATTTTGGCCATGGGGGACGGGGGCGGGGTGAACCGTAGTGTTCGGCTTTACAAAAGGGCAGATTTAAAGCGGAAGATGGGTGATCAGAATCAGTCCAGCGGCATTCGACAGCAGGTGCGCAAAGTGGTTGTGGTGCGGCAGGGTAGCCAAGAGGTGCCCTTCAGCCCGGACGGGCCACTCACCCTGAACGAGATTGAAATGGTTCGAACCGATCTTTTCACTCCGGCACTTGCAGGACTATTGCCCGGCAAGGTGGTTGCGCCTGGGGCGAGCTGGGAAGCCAAGCCCGAAGCGCTGCGCGAGTTGACCGATTTGGTGCGGGTGGACGAAGGGAAACTGGAATGCACCCTGGCCGAGTTTCAGAATATCCAGAACCAGCAGGTGGCCCGGATTCGTTTTTCGGGGAAGGTGACGGGGGCCAATCAGGATGGGCCGTGTACGCAAGAATTGGACGGCCAAGCCTACTTTGACCTGAATTCCAAGCATTTGGCCTATTTGTCGCTGAATGGGAAGCACATGCTGCCTGGAGGGGTTGGGTATCCGGCGAGCACCTTGCAGGGGCGGTTTGTTCTCACTCGCGAGCGGCTGGAGGGGCCCGGCGAGCTGGGGGCTGTGCAGCCGGGCGATTCCAAATTTGAGCCAGGGGAGGATAACACTTTGCTGGTAGAGGAACTGCCCAACCTGCGGTTAGAGTACCCCCGGAGGTGGAAGTTCATTCAGGGGGGTGCCAGGCAAATCACGCTCGACGGTGCGGATGGTTCGGGCGTGCTGATCACGCTGGAGCCAGCTGGGAGGGTGCCTGCTGCAGCCGTGTATCAGGCGGAAAGCCGGGCATTTCTCGAAAAGGGCGGACACCGGGTGGTTGGGGGCGAAACCCCGCAAATGCTTTCGGCAGAGGTTGCCCGCTTCACGCTGGAGGCGGAAAAGGACGGAAAGCGGATTCACCTGGAATATTATGTTCGAAACACGCAGCTAGGCGGAATTTTGCTGGCAGCGCGGTTTCCGGGGGACTTTCGCAATGCCCGGCCAGACCTGGAACGATTGGTGCGAAGAACGGTGATTACCAGTCCGATAAAATAGGCTTATAGCTTTTGCAATCACATGGCGATTGAGGTTAAATATTAAATAACCGTAAAAAATAGTCAAAAACAACAAAAAAAACTTTGCTTGGTAAGCCGATTTATTTAACCTGTTGGGAATCGGGAGTTTGGAGTACACGCTCCCGGGTCAAACGCCTTGTTCAGGCAGTTGCTTGGCAGGGAGCGTGGCGAATGTGTTGCATCAAGGCGTGCCTTGGTGAGAAGTAGGGAGTGGTTTAATGCGTAACCTGGTTATGGGTCTGTTGGGTTTGTCGGCAGTATTTGGCGCTGGCTATGTTTATGCCGACGAGCCCAAGTACACCATCAAGCAAGTGATGAAGGAAGCGATGAAGGGTGGCCTGTGTGCCAAGGTCGCCAAGGGCGAAGGCAGCAAGGAAGACAAAGAGAAGCTGGTGGAAATGTTCACCGCCATGGGCCAGAACACTCCACCCAAGGGTGACAAGGGAGATTGGGACAAGCTGTGCGCCAAGTTGGTAGCCGATGCCAAGGCAGCCCAGAAGGCAGAAGGCAAATCAGCGATCAAGAGCGCCAACTGCAAGGCATGCCACGACAACTTCAAGTAATGCTATGACTTGGTAGTAGAATTTATGCCAAGGCCCGGGTCTAAAAACCCGGGCCTTGGTGTTCCTGAGGGGTAGGTATTGGCATGGCCATGACGGCTGACAGGGTAAGGTTGATCACAAAAGCCCGCGTGGTGGTGGTCAAGGTGGGCACGCAGGTGCTGGCTGATGAATCAGGCCGGCTTTCCAGTGAGCGGATAGCCACTTTGGCCGAGCAAATTGATCGCTTGGCGAAAGGTGGAAGGCGGGTCATTCTGGTGAGCTCGGGTGCAATTGGCGCTGGGGTTGGTCGATTGAAGTTGTCAGCCCGGCCCACCGAATTGCCCGGGCTGCAAGCTTGCGCAGCGGTTGGTCAGCCTTATTTGATGACCGCTTGGGAGAGTGCCTTTGGCCCGCTAGGAATGCCCACGGCGCAGATTTTGCTGAACGCGGCCGATTTTGATAACAGGTCGCGCTATCTGAACATGCGCAACACCCTGGCCAGCCTGTTTGAAATGGGCTGCGTGCCGATCATCAATGAGAACGACACCACCAGCGTTGCCGAGATCAAGTTTGGTGACAACGACAGGCTGGCGGCACTGGTGGCTGGCCTGATTCAGGCAGACCTGCTGGTGTTGCTGAGTGGCGTGGATGGGCTTTTTGACGGTGATCCGCGGGTGGACCAGTCGGCAAGTCGGGTGAGTTGGGTGGATGACATTGATAGCGTGCTGGGCTTGGCGCAGGCGACCAAGAGCCGGCTGGGAACCGGTGGCATGCGCAGCAAACTGAAGGCCGCCAGCCTGGCGGTGCGTTCGGGCACCCATGTCTGGCTGGCCGATGGCGGCATGGATGGGGTGCTGAACAAGCTTGGCGCGGGCGAAGATGTGGGCACGGTGTTCCCGGCCCGGTTGGGCGGGGCGATGCCCGCTTGGAAGCGCTGGCTGGGTTTTTCAACCCGCCCGCAGGGGAGCCTTATTTTGGACGCGGGGGCCAGCCGGGCGGTGCGAGAGCAGGGCAAGAGCCTGCTACCGATTGGCATCGCCGGAGTGAAGGGCCACTTTGGCAAGGGTGCGGCTATCAGCCTGGTGGACGATGCCGGCGTGGAATTTGGCCGGGGATTGTCCAATTTCAGCTCTGGTGAGTTGGAGAAAATAAAGGGTTTGCGCACTGAGCAGATCCACAAGGTGGCAGGCCCTGTGGCCTATGATGAGGCGGTGCATCGCGACAATCTGGTGCTAACGGGTGAGGGAGACAGCCCCGCATGATGCTGTGTGGTCTAATCATGGCTTTTGCGGCAGGGGAAACGGCCCCCGCGCCAGCCCCCGTGCCGACCCAGACCCGACAGCAGTTGGGTCTGGCGCCTTTTTATGCCAAGCATCTGTTTGCCGGGCCTTTGTCGGTGGTTTCAAGTGTCAAGGTTTCGGATGCGGCGCTGATTGAGGCGCAGGGTATTGTGCTGCAGATGCTCAAAAACAGGCCAGATATTTTGGAACAATTGGTGAAGAACAAGACCAGACTGGCGGTGATGGCACCCGACGAGCAAACCACCGACATTCCCGAGCACAGTGACTTGAAGCCGAAAGAGTATTGGGACCAGCGGGCTCGGGGCCTTGGAGCGACAAAGCACCGCCCGGCGGTGAGTTGTGCCGAGGAGAACCTGCTAGGGCTGAAGGGGGACCGCTACCCCAAGGAAAGCATTCTCATTCATGAGTTTGCCCATGCCATTCATCTGATGGCGTTGGTTGATATGGATGGCGGATTCAACCCCAAACTGAAAGCCCTTCGGGCAGAGGCTGCCAAGCGGGAGCTGTGGAAAGGCACTTACGCTGACAGTAACGATGAGGAGTATTGGGCCGAAGGGGTGCAGTCGTACTTCAACGCCAACAACCCCAAAGACAGCCAACACAACGGGGTGGACACACGAGCCAAGCTGAAGACCCACGACCCGGCGCTGTTTGAACTGATTGACACGGAGTT
>CAIWHS010000133.1 GCA_903912515.1 uncultured Planctomycetaceae bacterium | reverse complement strand
GAGCAACCTGCCAACTACGGTGTGGTGCGCGGTGGCCAGCCCAGCGAAGAAGAGGAGCCTGCTCCCCAAGAGGCAAAGCCTTCTCCCTTGGGCTTCACAGTCACCGAACTGTCGGCCACTAATGCCAAGCGCTTTGGGTTCTCCCAAGGAACCCCGGGTGTTTTGGTCAGCAAGGTCCTACCCAATTCCCCAGCCGCTGTCGCAGGTGTCCGTCCTGGCCTACTGCTCACCCATATCGAACGCAAGCCGGTGGCTGACACCGATTCTTTCGACAAGGTTGTGGCAAGTCTTGCCAAGGGCCAACAGGTTCTGCTTCAACTGCGCACCCCCGAAGGCAATGGCGTCTTCATGGTAGTAAAGCTGCCAAACTAAACCCGCCTGTGGGTTAATCCAACAGCCGGGGGCCCTAGGGCCCCCGGCTATATTTTTGGCCAGTCTCGTTACTTTCAGGAGAGGGTTCCAAACAAAAAAGCCAGATTTTGCAACTTGCCTCCACCTTGTCGCCTGATTTCCCCTACCAATAAAGAGGAGAGGAAGAATTTTTCCAAGCGGGGCAAAAAGCGTGGCCATGGGTGTGAAGCATTCAAATCATTGGGAAATGGCCATTGCGGTCGAGCGTGCCCGGCTATTGGCACACCCGGTTTACCAGTCCCTTGCCGGCCCAGCCGAGGTGATCACTTTCTTGCAGCATCATGTTTGGGCTGTGTGGGATTTCATGAGCTTGCTCAAGGCGCTCCAAAGACGACTCACCGGGGTTTCGTTACCCTGGATGCCGCCTACCAACTCTTTTGCAGCCCGGTTGATCAACGAGATCGTTCTGGGTGAAGAAACCGATGCAGATGGCGAGGGCGGCCACCTAAGCCATTTTGAGCTTTATTTGCGGGCGATGGTTCAAGCTGGGGCCAATGTGGGGCCAATTGAGCGTTTTATGGCCCGTTTGACCAACGGAATGCATTGGGCCGATGCGCTGCAGGCTGGAGAATCCGAGATCCCACAAGCTGCGTGTGGTTTTGTCGCCCACCACCTTCGCCTGGCCGAATCTGGCAGTCTTGCGGCGGTGGCCGGTGCCTTCACCTTGGCCCGCGAGGGTGTGATCCCCGACATGTTCAATCGAGTGCTAATTGAGTTGGGCGATAAAATGCCCGACCGCTTCGGCCGCTTTGCCTTCTACCTGCGCCGCCATATCGAGATCGATGGCGACGAACACGGCCCCGCCGCCGCCAAATTGCTGAATTATGTCCCAGCAGGCAGCCAATCCGCGGCCGACGAGGCGATCGAGGCAGCGGCCGTCAGCCTGCGCCTGCGCGGTAACCTCTACGATGCAGTTCTAGCCTCGTTGTAGCACAGATTATTCATCAAACCGTCCTCAAGCAAAACCAGCTAACCCCTTCCGAAAAATGGATTTTGGGGTATACTCACAAAGCTGTTTCAGCCGGAGAGGTGGCAGAGCGGCTGAATGCGTCGGTCTCGAAAACCGAAATACCGGCAACGGTATCAAGGGTTCAAATCCCTTCCTCTCCGCTATTAAGGCCCCTTGCAAAATGATGCAAGGGGCCATTTTTATTCGACTTATGGCTTAAAGCTTGCCTCGCTTAAATCGGCACATCTGCAAAAATGTCGGATTTTTTTGTCGGATTTGG
>CAIWHS010000132.1 GCA_903912515.1 uncultured Planctomycetaceae bacterium | reverse complement strand
TGGAGGCGAACCTGCCCTATGCATATAAGTTAAAGGCAGTGTGGGAGTTTGATGGCCGCCAGATCTCCCAAGAGAAAAGTCTGGTAGTTCGTTCAGGGGAAAAATGGACAGTGGTGATGGATGATAAAGGGGTGGCAACCGAAAAAGTGAACACCGAAATTGACAACGGGCGGGTAGAAAAATAGCGTTTCAGCTCTTTGAATTCCCTAGAAATAATGCTGGAGCAGATACTTCAGATCAGTGTTGGGTGCTTGATCTTAATAAAAACCCCGAATCGATCTGGAAGAAGTTGGCCTGGCCGCATCGGCTTCATATACAAGCAGTGGTATTACATCCCCCAACTTGGTTTGTAACACCACTACTTTTTTGCCAATAGGTTTGCCAGCAAATTGCCCGGCTTTTTCGTTTACACTTTGGTTGCTGGGCTATGCTCAATTAGGTGAATTTGTGGCTTAAAAACTGTAAATTTGACGGCTCCCAATCCATAACCCATCATCCGTTTTAATTTGTTTGCAAGCCGCATTGATTTGACAAAAACCACCCGCTCCCTCTTGGAGTTTCAACTTTGGCAAATATCAACATTAGCGAGGTTTCGGGTTTTTTCATGGGTCTTCAAGATCGCATCGTCAGTGCGCTTGAGGCGGTGGACGGAAAGCAATTTCATGAGGATGTTTGGGAAAGGGCAGGGGGTGGCGGAGGTAGAACCAGAATTCTGCATAACGGTAGTGTTTTTGAAAAAGCCGGAGTAAATTTTTCCCTCGTTCACGGGCAAATGGCACCCGAGTTTGCCCAGCAGGTACCTGGAGAAGGGGTTGAATTTCAGGCAACTGGTATTTCTTTAGTCCTGCATCCTCGAAACCCCAAAATCCCCACAGTTCATGCCAATTTTCGTTACCTGCACAAAGGTGACAAATCCTGGTTTGGGGGCGGTGGAGATCTGACCCCGTATTATCCGTTCACTGAAGATGTCGTTCATTTCCACAAGGTTTGGAAAGCGGTTTGTGAAAAGCATCCAGATGTGGCAGACCACAAACACATGAAAAAATGGTGCGATGAATATTTCTATTTGCCCCATCGTCAAGAGGCTCGAGGCGTCGGAGGGATTTTCTTTGATTATCTGGATGCAAAATCAGCGGCTTGGGAATTCGTCAAAGAGGCTGGAGAGAACTTCATTCCAGCCTACGAGCCGATAGTACTCAAAAGACTGGATGCGCCTTTTACCCAAGATGAAAAAGAATTTCAGGAATACCGTCGGGGGAGATATGTGGAATTCAACCTTATTTACGATCGCGGAACCATTTTCGGTTTGAAAACCGGCGGCCGGATTGAATCCATCCTCATGTCTCTACCTGAAAAAGCACGCTGGTGGTACGACTTCAAGGCCGCCACCGGTAGTCCGGAAGCGGCCTTGTTGGAGTATTTGAAACCACGAGATTGGGCATCAATGAAAGGCAACGAAGAAATTTTGCCTTCTTAGAAAATGCCCGGGGGAGTCCTACTTGCGGTGGCGAATCTTGGCACGCATACGGCGCTTCTTGCGACCCATTTTCCTACGGCCATTCCCTCTCCGATTACCCATGCCTTGCTCCTGATTCGCTTTGACTAACCCAATAACAGTAATTTGGCTAAACCTGCCTAGCTGTAAGTTTTACCGATAAGGGACTTGGAGACAAGGTCGTTCATGCCTCACTCGTAAAACAATTTTAAATAAAATTACTTATCTAGCAGCCAACATATATCTAGAACGAATTAGTTGTCGAGTAGGTTTATCAATCCTTTGTGGAGTTGGCTTCCCCGCAAAACATAAAATCGAACCGGGTTCATGGAAGCTAAGTCTTCATGGTTTAGAACAAAAGCCAAATTCGCCGGTTCCACCATTTCCCATTGATGCAATCCAATCAAAATGTCACCCCGCTGCAATCCCGCACGATTGGCTGCTGAGCCTGGACGGACAGCTAAAATTGTAAGCCCGCCCCGCAGTTGCGGATTAATCTTGGTGACAACTTCCGCTTGGGCCGGCTGAAGCCTAAGCCCTATGCGTTCCCATGCCAATTCATCAGGAGCAAGGCGGTTTCCTGGGCCCTCGAGGGCCAGTTCCCCTTGCAGGATAGATCCTTGGCGTTGGTATTGCAGCGGAATCTTGTCATTTTGGGTGTGCTCGCACAGGCAACGTTCCCAATCCAGAAGGTTATTGAACCCCTGCTCACCAGATCGGATTAGCACATCTCCTGGTCGAAGGCCCAATTTTCCGGCCGGCCCCATTGAATCCACCCGTTCAACAATTAAATTGCGGGCGCAAGTTGATTCATGATTGGGCGATATGGGCTCCTCGCGAAGAACAAGGCCCGGTTGAATATGCCTGCGCCGGGAAGCCATCATCGAAGCGGTAATTTTCACTAAGGTGTCAGCGGGAATGGCAAACCCGATCCCTTGTGCTCCGGCTCGAATCGCCACATTAAGTCCGATCACCTCACCCATTACATTTAAAAGCGGCCCACCAGAATTTCCCGGATTGATACTGGCATCGGTTTGAATGAGGGCCTTGTAGGACATGTCCTTATTTAAGGCCACATCCCGGTTAATGGCGCTGATGATGCCAGTTGTCACTGTGTGCTCGTAACCAAAGGCATTACCAATAGCGATAACGGTTTCTCCAACCATTAGGTCGCTCGATGTGCCTATTGCAACAACTGGCAAAGGTTGTTGCACCTCTATCTTTATTAGTGCCAAGTCGGTTTCCTGGTCACGAGCAATCACGCGCGCCCCATGGCTTGTTCCATCTGCCAATCGAACCCGCAAGGAGTTCACTTCATCGATCACATGGTGATTGGTGACAATGTATCCGCGCGGGTCGATCACAAGCCCTGTACCCATTCCGTTGACCTTACCATTGGAATCTGATGCGGCCCCCGGGCGCTCGCTGTGGATGTTGACAACCGAACCCCTGACTTTTTGCACCACCTGAACCACAGGGCTATGTCTTGGGCTCCAAGTGCGAGGCACTAAGGAATTGACTTTGTTGGCCGGTTGGCTTGAGGTGGCTGGCAGATTTGCCTTGGTTGGAGTGTTATCCTGAGTTTGGGCGCTGGCTAATCCCGTGAATGCTCCACAAGCGGCCATGGCTGCGGCGCGGAACAAGGTGATTGGAAAACGCATAGGGATGAGCCTCAGGTTGTAGGACTGCTGTCCAAACCTTCCAATCGGCAGTGCGAGGATCACTCACACAGAAAGGCAAGTGATCAAAGGGCAAGATTTGGCAATTTAGGGTAAGGTGATGCCATCTGGATCGAAGGTTTGTATCACTGCGATTCTGCGGGTTATTCCAGTTGAAGGGTAGGTTACGACGATGCAAGGTGAGGACAAAAAATGAGTGGCAGGCGCGAACAATTGTTGGAGTTACTGGCCGAAACTCCAACCGACAGCGAGTTGCTGTATTTCTTGGCCATGGAAAGCGTGGCAGAGGGCAACGATCCCCAAGCTGCGCTGGACCTGGAAAAAATCCTAGCGGTTGATTCAGGACATGTTGCAACCCACCTTCAGTTGGGTCAGGTACTTGTCCGTTTGGGAGAAGAGGAAAAAGCCAAAAAGATTTATTCTTTAGGTATGGAGGCCGCCAAAAAAGCTGGCAACCACCATGCCTATTCCGAAATCGGCGGATTTCTCGACGCCCTTTCCTGATATCACTAAGCCTGCAAGGGCTTTTTGCCTATAAAAATATAGTAAGGTGCCTTCATGCCAAGCATGTAAGGCACCTTGCCTCGATTTTCCTCAACCGTGATCGGGTCAAACCTTCTGGAAAGAAATGGCAAGTGATCGGAAGATAGGAAAACATTGTCATAGCCAAACCAAGTCGGCCAGAAAGTCCGAGTGAATCCGGAACCTGATTTCCGGTCTTTATCTGGCCATTTGCGTGGCACATAAAAATCAACCACCCCAATAATCCCACCCGGCTTAAGGATTTTGTAAGCGTGCAGAATCGATTCAAACCAATCGGGAATCATGGTCAGTGAATAGCTAAAAGTAATGGCGTCAACCGGTTCGGGGGGTTGATATTGGGTCGCGTCGCCATGAATGGCATCGACATTTGTCCAACCGCGCTGGGTAATCCTTTCGCGCGCAACATGCAACAGGCTGGGACAAAGGTCAAGAACCGAGGCCCTTTCGAGGTGGTTAATTTTATCTCCAAGAGCCTCGAGGTTACTGCCTGTTCCGCCGCCCATGTCAATGAGGGTGCCCCCGCCTGCCGGCAGTGGCAGCAGTTCCATTAACCTTTCTCGACCGTGGAGAAGCCTTTTCCGGAAGGAATCGTAAGCCTCCCTTTGGCCGGAATAAAAGGCCTCAAGCCGTTCTTGATGGTCAGCGCCACTCTTGGCCTTGGCACTTAGCAAATGCCAGAGAACGCCCATATCGGAGCGAAAACCCATGGTTAAAACCACCTAGAGGAACTTGGGGCCAGCTCAAGATCAGGGCAGGTCCACGATGTGGAAGCTGCCATAAGTGTTAACCCGATCTTTCAAATGAAGTTCTTCGGCTAGGGCGGTTTGGCGGTTCAGCAGGCCACCCAAACGCTGATTGGCCCCTTGGTATCGAACCAAAAGGGTGTCAAGGAAATCCTCGCGAAGGCCAGCGCTTCGGAATAGAACTCGCGCCTTAGGTGCAGACTTTTCAAGAATGGCGTTCCATTCCTCGACCAAACCCTTTGGATCATGGTGACTCATCCAGTCCATGTGATCCAACAAAACAAAGCGGGAGAAAGGCTTGTCACTTGCCTTAACCACATCGGTTACCTTGCCGGTGTGGACATGCAGTCGGCTCATGGCCTCCTTCAATCGGCCAAAATTTTCCTCACGAAGATACTCTGGACAACACTCCTTGGTATAGCGCCCCTCCAGATAAACCCGCCAGAAATAATTCTCGCGAAAAGGAAGCTGCACAAGGACTTGTTCCACCCGATCCTTGATAAATTGGAAAAGGCCGCCTGGATATTGCCGCGTTATCTGGTCGAGTTGGGGCCCTGGCACGCCAACCATGGTCATGGTCAACCGCCTTTTAAGGAACCAACGCATCATGGGGGTCCACAGCTTGTGGGAAACCTCTTTGCGGTAAATCTCTTCCTGCTCGTGGATCGACTTGGCCTCCACCAGTTTTTCAACGCTCCTCCGCAGACGTGCAAGCTTCAAAATGTTGAAAGACAAAAGCTTTGCAATCAAGCCAGAGGTTCCGCGAAAATAGAAGCTGTCACGCCAGCCTTTGCCGGCAAAAAAAGTCATGTGTTTGTCCCAGTATTCTTTTGCAAAAATGGGCAAATTATGTCGAATGGCGGATTGGTAGAGTTGCCTGGCGTTTGCCAAACGGCCATTGCCAAAAAAAGCAAAAAAATCGTTATAATCCAGGCTCAGGGCGGCAGCGCGCTTGAGTTCTATCAGCGCATTCTGGATGGGGTTCATGTCGACCGCATGGACTTCGCCACAACCGGCCAAAAGATAGTCCAACGCGTTGCAACCTGCGCTGGTGATTACCAAAAGCCGATCG
>CAIWHS010000131.1 GCA_903912515.1 uncultured Planctomycetaceae bacterium | reverse complement strand
TGTGTGGCATGCGATTGAATTGGAGCGAAAGCTGCCCGTTGACATAAACCCCGGTGATTTTGACCCAAACGCTGACGAGGACCGCCGCCGCCTTGCCAGGCTTATCGAATCGGGTGTCAACCGCCCTGTCGGTTATGCCCTGCCGCTTTCGCGCGCTTGGTGGCAAGCCCGCCCCAATTCAAAACCCCGCTGGATCAGCGGCCATTGGCCACTCAGGTCCGACAAATTATTTTTGGTGCCGGGTGATTCGCCCATCGGTTTGCGCCTTCCACTCAATTCCCTGCCGCGCGCTTTTCGCGATGGTTCGGAACTGTATTCGGTCGATCCATTCGCCGAGCGCCAACCTTTGCCCGGCCTGCAGGAGATTCGCCGCGCGCGCAACCCTAGCACCGGCAACCATCCCCAGCCGGGAATTACCTCCCAAGAGCGTGACCACGCCCGCTTGGACATCGGCCCCGCAGGCCTAACCTCACCCGCCCAGGAGGACTCTTTGCCTGGCCCGGTCGTTACCACCGCCCTGTGCGTGGAGCCACGCAATGGCAACCTCCATGTTTTCATGCCGCCCTTGGGCCGGCTGGAGGATTATCTCGAACTCGTCGCAGAGGTTGAGGCAACTGCCGAAAAGCTCTCCATGCCTGTGGTTCTGGAGGGATATTTGCCCCCATTCGATCCACGCATCAAGGTTCTCAAGGTCACGCCAGATCCCGGAGTGATCGAGGTCAACATCCAACCGGCTGCCAACTGGACCGAGCTGTGCGATATCACCCAAGGCGTTTACGACGAGGCTCGTCTTGCCCGGTTGGGAACCGAAAAATTCCAGCGCGATGGCCGCCACACTGGAACCGGCGGTGGTAACCACATCGTGCTGGGTGGTGCCAGCCCCCACGACAGTCCTTTCCTGCGTCGGCCCGACCTGCTACGCAGCATGCTGGCCTATTGGAATAACCACCCGTCGTTGTCGTATGTTTTTTCCGGTCAGTTCATCGGCCCCACCAGCCAGTCTCCCCGGGTGGATGAGGGCCGCCGCGACACCTTGAATGAACTGGAAATCGCCTTCCAGCAAATCAACCCCGGCTTTCGCTCCCCTCCCTGGATGGTGGACCGTGTTTTTCGCCACCTTCTTACCGACATCACCGGCAACACCCACCGCGCTGAGTTTTGCATAGACAAGCTCTATTCACCCGACCATGCCAACGGCAGGTTAGGTCTGGTTGAGTTGCGTGGTTTTGAAATGCCACCGCACGCGCGCATGAGTCTGGCCCAACAGTTGCTCGTAAGGGCCATGGTCGCCATGTTTTGGGAGAAGCCATACCTTGGCCGTCTGGCCCGCTGGGGCACAGCCCTTCACGACCGTTTCTTGTTGCCCCACTACCTTCGTGCTGATCTGGCTGATGTTCTGCGCGATTTGGCCGAGGCAGGAATCAAGTTCGATTTGGCTTGGTTCGAGCCCCACTTGGATTTCCGCTTACCCAAAATTGGCGAAATTGCCTACGACGGCATCCACCTTGAGTTCCGTACCGCCATCGAACCATGGTATGTTCTGGGTGAGGAGGCGGGGGGGGGAGGTACTACCCGGTATGTCGACAGCTCGCTGGAAAGGCTTCAGGTTCTTGCAAGGAACCTCGAACCTAACCGTCACCGGGTGACGGTGAATGGTCGGCAGATTCCGCTAGCGCCAACCGGCAGTTCGGGTGAGTGGGTAGCCGGCGTTCGCTACCGCGCCTGGCAGCCGCCCAGTTGTCTTCATCCAACCATCGGTGTACACACTCCGCTGGTGTTTGACATCGTGGACACCTGGCGAAACCACTCGATTGGCGGTTGCCGCTATCATGTGGATCATCCCGGCGGTTTGAACCCAGCCGCGTTTCCGGTCAACGCGCTCGAGGCGGAATGCCGGCGCGCAGCTCGTTTCATTGCCCATGGGCACACGCCAGGGCCCGTTGAGATCCGCAGGGAAGCACCATCGCAGGAATATCCATGCACGCTCGATTTACGCACCGCCGCATGCTAGGACAAACTCTCCAAACCGGTTTTTGAAACGATGTCCCAAGCACCAACCGAATCCACCCGAAAAGACGGCCAGGTTCGCCCACCTGTGGGCGAGCCAGGTTTTTCAGGGCAATGGGTTTATGATGAGGCCTACGGCTCGAGCGGTGCCCCCCGAAGAGGCTGGGCCCGGCTACTAGAAAACACGACGCGCCTTTCTCAGGCGGAATTGTCCAGCCGTGCCGCCCAGGCCGACAACCAGCTATGCGAAAACGGCGTCAACTTCAATGTGTTTCACGATGGCACCAGGCTACAAAGACCTTGGCGCCTGGACATCCTCCCCATGGTGATCGATGGGGCCGAATGGGCCCAAATTGATAAGGGGCTTTCCCAGCGCGCGCGCTTGCTCGACTTGGTGGTGGCTGATTGCTACGGCCCGATGCGCTTGATTCGCGATGGAATCATCCCACCAGAGATTGTCCATGCCAACCCTGGCTTCATGCGACCCTTCTGGAACCTATGCAAAGAACAAAAGGGTTGGATCACCCTGTATGGGGCTGAACTGGCACGGGGCCCCTCTGGAGCCTGGCGTGTGATGGCGGACCGGGCGGACAGCCCATCGGGTTCTGCGTTCGCTCTGGAAAACCGCATCGTTGCATCTCGCAACCTGCCCGGCACACTTTTAGGTGATCAAGTCGAGCGCCTTGCCCCCTTTTTTGTCACCCTGCTCAACTCGCTCAAACGCCTTGCCAGCCTTCAAACTGAAAACCCGCGCATCGTCGTGCTTTCAGCCGGGTCAAAACATCCCTACTATTTTGAGGATGTTTACCTTGCCCGGTATCTCGGCTATTCCTTGGTTGAAGGGGCTGATCTTGCGGTTCGCGATGACCGCATTTATTTGAAAACCCTGGCCGGCCTAATCCCTGTGCACGGCATCCTGACCCGTGGCTCCGAGCGCGGCATTGATCCACTCGAATTGGGGGGTGCAGCCTCGCATGGCGTGCCGGGCCTACTCAATTCCTTGCGCAGGGGTTTGATTGCCGTCGCCAACATTCCGGGTTCAGGCATTGTCGAGTCGCCCGTCTTCATGCCTTTTCTCGAAAAGATTTGCCGGTACCTGCTGGGCGAGGATCTCCATTTGCAGTCCATTCCCACCTGGTGGGCTGGCGACGCTTCACACTTGGCCCATATCCGCCGCAACCTTGACAATTTGGTCATCAAGCCTGCCTTTGAGGCATCCGGCGGCGAGGAGATTTTCGCCGGTCGCCTTTCGCGCAACCACAGGCAAAACCTCCTCGAACAAATTTTAGCCAAGCCGCATGCCTATGTTGCGCAGGAACTTATCGCCCGCTCCACTGTCCCCGTGCTGCGCGACGGCAAGCTGGGCAGGGGGCATGCAGCCTTGCGTGTTTTCTCGGTGGCCCAGTTTCCAGGTGAATTTACCTCCATGCCCGGCGCCCTGGTGCGTATAGCCCCCACTGCTGAGCCGATGGAATTGTCTATTTCGGCAGGTGAATTCAGCAAGGATCTTTGGGTCCTTTCAGAGGGGC
>CAIWHS010000130.1 GCA_903912515.1 uncultured Planctomycetaceae bacterium | reverse complement strand
TCGGGTACGGCAGCGGTGGCAGAGAGTTGAAACTCTCCGGACGTTGGCCCTGTTGTAGCTCCACCGGTCCAGCCTGAACTTATTCTTACCGGATCTGTGGAATTGGCCCAATCTGCTGAGGCACCACTTGTCTGAGTATTTAATCTAAAATACAAAGACCCCGATTCGCTAGAGGTGAAAGCAAGGCTGGTTCCCAAATCAAATGTTACATCTCCAAAATTTTGTTGGCTAATCGACACACCGGTACCTGCAACATTGGTAAGTGTGAATGAACCACTTGCTAAACCAAAATCTAAAGAAAGGCTTGTAAGGTTTGCTATCAAACTTGAATTATAAATGCGTAGTTTAACACTGGTAAAATTTCCAGAATAGCCAGATGTCCACGCGATTGAACTTTCCGAACTGGACAAGCTTGAACCAAACCCTGTTGTGTTTCCAAAGTTTGTCAAAACCACTTCGGCATGTAAACAACTTACCAAGAGCATGCCCATTAAAGCCAAAAAATAGGACCGCATATATTTACATTCCCTTTACAAGTTGAATTGCTTAAAGCCCTGTAAAATTAATTAAACTCTTTTATTAATTTCCTATGCCAAATTCTTTGTGTCAATATTTTGAAACTCATATTTGCGTTTTTTTATTCGGATTTTGTTTATTGCAAATTAGCTTTAGGCAATAAAAAGCTGTGGGGTGCCACTTTGGAAAAGCAATAGATCGTTATCTGCGAATGTCACAAGTAAAACCACAGATTGCTTTGGCGCATGTTGTTTTAGTTTGCGAGGTTTTTGCTGAGGTGCTTTTACTTTTATCGGGAAAAATGTTTAATTTGAGAATGTTTGGCGGGTTTTCGCTAAGCTGGAATTAAACAAAATTGAAGCGGGGTTTGCGGCGACCGCAGCCGTTGAGACTATGTTGTTTTGGGGATTGGCGTTGGCGCTTAGTGCCGGCTGATTTTTTACCGAGTTGAGTTATAAAATTATGTCTCACCAAATAGTTCCTGTTCCAGAACCAGGCAATTCGGCTCAGTCGAAGGGTTTGCAGGCATTCTTGGATGCTTTGCCCAACCTGACCGAGGCTGAATTGCACACGCTGAACCACCAGGTGGTGGAGCGTTTACGCTGGTTTCAGGAGACGCGCAGGCTGCTGCAAATGGCAAATTTCCATGTTGGCGATCGGGTTTTTTTTCATGATAGGGACGGGGTCCACATTGAAGGGCAGATCCTTCGCTTGAACTCCAAGACGGTTAGCATCCTTGCGGACGATTCCCGTCAGTGGAATGTGCCCCCTGCGTTTCTGCGACTGGTCAAATCGGTATTGGACAAGTCCTGACTGGTGTGAATTCCAAGCCCGCTTTTCTGTTAGGCTTTGCTTCTAGTCTGATGCTTTATGGTGGGTGGCAAACCTGCCGGGCGGGGAGGTCGTGGATGAGCTGGAAGGAATGGTATGACTCGCTGATCAAACCCACTTGGACACCCGAGCCGGGGACGATTGGCCTGGTCTGGCAGATCCTTTACCCCATCATCCTTCTCACATTCGGTTATGTGTTCACTTTGGCGGTTCGGCGGAAGCTGCCCTGGGGTGTCGCGTTGCCATTTCTGGTGAACCTGATCGCGAACTTGGTCTTCACGCCGATTCAGTTCAGGCTGAGGAATTTGGATTTGGCGGCGGTGGATATTGTGATTGTGTGGGTGACAATTCCTTGGATGATGGCAGCTATTTGGAAACACCACCGATGGGTGGCGCTGGCTCAGGTGCCGTATTTGGTGTGGGTGTCGATCGCTATGGCGCTGCAACTGAGTATCACTTGGTGGAATCGGTGAGGGGTGGGAAGGTAATGCTGGGTATTTGTGCGACGGGATTTGTGATTCTTTGGGCCAAAACCATTCGCTTTAATTCGAGCACTTCTACTAAGCTGAGAGGGCGCATTACGCTAGACTCCTGTAGATTTCTGCGTTCTTTTTCAGCACATTCTCGGCGGCGTCGGAGAAAGCCTCGTCCGGCCTATCGAGAATTTCCTCCACGCACCGCCTTAGGAATTCCTCCGGGTAAAGCCCGACCCTTTCGGCTTGAAAGAGTAATTTTGAGGCACGATCCTCAGGCAACGGAATGAAAAACAGGGTCATGGGTGTTGAGCCTCACTGGAAGTTGGCGCGGATTTGCAATTCAATTGAAGAAAAATTGCACTGTGATTGCACCTCGGAACTTGGCTGATTTGGTAATGAATTGAGTGGCTTTGTGAAAAGGGAATGGGTGAGCGGTTGAAGTCTTGCCATGCTGATAGCGTTTCTGGTTTCTAGCTGCCCCGAAACTGCCATCTGGTTACAGGGCTTGGAGTAGGATACTTGAGCAAATTGCCATCGCATCCGTTGAATCAACGGAATGGTGGAGATTGGATTCTGGTTCAGATTGACCCTGCCCTGCAAACTTTAGCGGAGAGCTCCCCCATGTCGCTTGCTGTGCTGGTTACCGGGGGGACTTTTGACAAAGAATATGATGAGCTGAATGGAGCGCTTTCTTTTGGGGAGCCGCATGTTGGGCAAATGCTGGCACAAGGGCGTTGTCGGCTGGCGGTGCGCATTGAGATAGTGATGATGAAAGACAGTTTGGAGATGACTCAGGCGGACAGGACCCGGATTTTGGAAGCCTGCAACGCCTGCCCGGAAAAACGCATCGTCATCACCCACGGCACCGACACCATGGAGGAGACTGCTTTGTTCCTTGCTGGCCGGGTGACTGACAGAACAGTGATGCTGACGGGTGCGATGGTGCCCTACACCTTCGGCAGTTCTGATGGCCTGTTCAACCTGGGCAGTGCACTATCGTTTGTGCAGGTGCTTCCGCCTGGGGTTTATTTGGCGATGAACGGCCACTATTTTAGCGCAGGGGAAGTTTATAAGGATAAGGCGCAGGGGGTATTTCGGGCCAAGCCATTTGGAAACACTTGAGGTTGCTGGGCCATTATCAGAACGCGCTACACATTAGAATCGCGAAAAAGTCGGATAACTTATGATTTTGCCAACACCATGATCATCGGCCATGCCTAAGCCCTTGTCTGGACGGTGGCGATTAGACTGTCTGGCCAGATGGATCAGTTTTTGAAAGGCTTGGCACCCAAATTTTTGCCACCGCTAGAGTTGATTCAGTATTATGAAAACAGTAGATCAGTGATTGGGTCAGTGAAAATAGCAAGCCCTGACGGCTTTTTGAGCGGATATTAGAACGGTGGGGTATAGCGACTGCTTAACGGTTTCGACCTCAGTGTCATTTGAAACCATACCAAGAACTTGCGCTTCGGCTCGAAGCCTATTCAAACTGCAATTAATCCTGATTTTTGCAGCAAAAGGGGAAGTTCGGCCCATAGTCCAACTTTTTACCAAGCCAAACCAATGCTTGAACACGCATTTATTTTTAAAAATTTGGCCCAATTCATGACGCAGCCTCGATTAGGTAATTAGTGACCTAAATTTTTCTCCTTTTTGGCTCATTAAGCAAAATTTGAGAAAATTAGATGCGACTGGGCCCTGCCTCGGGTATTTGTAAATTACGCAACTCGCCCAAACTTGCGTACTAATTCCTTTTTGGTGAAGCTTTATGAGTCAACTGCACCCTTCCTCCACCAATTTAAGCATTGTTCGGAATTCGTTGTTAAATCCCCTGGATATTGAATCTGGCGAAAAATTTCTGGCAAAATACAAGCTTTTAATCACCAAGGTTATTTATAAGCACGGGATCAAGGGCCCTGATGCGGATGACCTTGTCCAGGAAACCATCCATCATATCTTGGTCGGATTTGGCAAATTTCAACGGCAACGTCCTGGTGCCTTTCGCGCTTGGCTTCGCATAATTACCCAATCCACCATCGTGAATTGGTTCCGGTCGAGAAAACGCCATCACCTTGCCATCACTTCCAAGATTGGCCAAATCGTTTCGGCATCCGTTATCTTGGAATTTGACTTGGATATATACGAAACAGCCATTCGAAAGGTCCGCTTGGAAGTGAGCCCCAATCAATGGGAAATATTCGAAATGTTCAGGCTGAATGGTGTCCCGGCCAAAACGGTGGCTAGCAGATTTGGCATCAGCCCGTTTGGTGTTTACAAGGCGAGTCAACGGGTTTTCAGCCGTTTGCAGCAGTTGGTCAGTGAAATAATGCGGGGTGAATGATATGGCCTGTCGCCCCTGCGTTTTCGCCCCAACATGGCTCGAGTCACCCAGCAGCCATACTGAAGGCCAATTGCTGGACCATGTTGAAAATTGCAAATCATGCATGAAATATTTCGACGAAAATGAATCCGCTTTTGAAAAACGCCTGCTAAATGGCTCTTTGCTTCCTGTAAACTCCTTGCTTGCAAAGGCCAACCAGCGAATTAACACCGTCGCACCGGCCCAATTGCCACCGCAAGAAACTGATTTTCTCACACCCTATGCCCACGGCTATGTGCTGAAAGAACCATTACGCAGAAACAAGACCAGTCAGGTCTTTTCAGCCCAACAAATGAATCCGGAACGGGAAGTGGTTGTCAAATTCATCCACTGTCACAATTCCCAATTCGATTACCAACTCCTGATCCGTGAGGGAAATACCCTAGGGGCGTTGAAACATCCAAATATTGTGACCATTCACCAAACCGGAAAATGGGCGGATGGAATATGGTTGGCCATGGAAAATTGCTCGGGCGGAAGTTTGGCCAACAGGCTGGCGAATGGCACCCAATGGGATGATCGCGCCATTGCCAATAAGGTTTGCAAAATTGCCCAGGGGGTGAGTGCCGCCCATCATGGCGGAATCATTCACAACGATATCAAGCCTAGCAACATTCTCTTCACTCTGGAAAATGAGCCCAAATTGGCCGATTTTGGTTTGGCCCGGCATTTAAAACATGATTTGTTCACTAAATCTGGATTCAAGATGCAGGGCACGCCAGCATACATGGCGCCCGAACAGGTGCAGGGTGGCCCACCTGATGTTCGCACCGACATCCATGGAATTGGCGGAATTTTGTACCAGCTATTGACCGGCAAACCACCATTTTCGGCTGACAGTGAATACCATTCGATATTGCAAGCGGCCCACATCACACCAACACCTCCCATTGAAATCAATAAAAAGATCTCGCCCGACCTGAATGCGATAACCATGAAATGCCTGGCCAAGGGGCCAGATGAACGCTATCAATCGGCCGATAATTTAATTGAGGACCTGCACTCACTCCTGTCAGGAAAACCTGTCAGTGCGAGACAATTGACTTCCGTTGGATCGTTTTTGCTGTGGACTAGAAATCATAAAACTGCAGCAATTCTTATTTTATCCATATTTATTACCCTTTTGGGTTCTTCATTAGCCCTGCTTGTGATGGCAGCGTCTGTGAATAGCGACCGAAATCGGGCACTTAAAAGTGAAGAAACAGCACTGAAGCTGCAGGAATTTTCCGAACTTCAGGCCTATGCTGCCAAAATTCAAACAGCCTATTTCGAATTGAAATCAGGAACAACCCGCTCGGCCACAGAGCATCTGGCAACTCTGCCATTCAATAAGCGCGATTGGGAGCACAACTTACTCACTACAGAACTGATGCAAAACCATATCACCCTGCGTCGCCACATAGGACAAGTCACAAGCTTGGCGATCAATTCTGATGGCAATGAAATTGCCAGTGGTTCATCGGACAGAACAATTGGCTTACACCATTTAAAAATCAACGAAAGGTCCTTACCTGATTGGGATGGGACTTTCATGAATCACGCGGTGGTTTACTCCAAGGATAATAGCAAATTGGCCGTCTTAAGGGCCGATGCGAAAGTGTTTGTTTTTGATGCTAAAAACTTGGCTCTTAGGACAAAAATCCAGCTCCATTTAGATCATTTGAATCCAACAGATCGGTCTGCCAATTTCATAGCTATTAGCGCAGATGGTTCGAAAATATTCGCTGGTAATCGCCAGAACCGGTTGGAGTGCTGGGACACCGCAACAGGGCAACTCGTTCAAGAGTTTGAACCATTCCACACCAATAAAATTACAGCAGTACGAATTGCACCAGATGGCAAGCAATTGTTTTCTGCCGGTTATGATGGGAAAATAGCTGTGTGGAATATGGAAACTGGCAATATCATTTCCCAGATTTTTCTTGCTGATTTCCCACTACATGCCTTGGCCATTTCACCTGATGGAAACACCATAGCCAGCGGCGGCCAAGGCAATAAATTCTACCTGCACAATACCAAAACAGGCAAACTGATTTATTCAGGAGATGGCCATTTGGATTGGATCAATTCCATCGATTTTGATCCCTCTGGAAAGGTGCTTGCCACCGCATCCGATGATCATACCATCCGCTTGTGGGATACCGCAACCGGCCGGTTTTTATCGACCCTCAAGGGCCATAACGACATTGTCACCTGTTTGAATTTCAGTCCCGATAGGCGGTTCCTGGTGAGCGGCTCCTATGATTGTTCGATCAAAATCTGGGATTTAGAGAAATTGCGGCACAAGCCTGTGTTGAACCATTCCAGAGCAGTTACCGCCATTACCTTCCATCCAAAAACAGGCTCTTTGGTTTGGGGAGATGCCAATGGATTTGTTGGCATGTGGGATCATACGACTGATCCAAAGGAATCCAGTTCCATTTTGTTCCGTGAACAACAAAAAATTACATCCATTTCCGCAAATCCCCAAAATGGTTCGATTGTTACTCAAGCAATTGACGGGCCTGTGAAAGTTTGGGGCCCAAACTTGACCGATTCGCCAAAAACCCTTGCTACTCCAAAATCGAATGGCGCCTTGGCGCATTCTCCGGATGGGGCTCATTTGTACATTGGCGGTGAGGATGGCAATTTATATGCGTGGGATACCCAAACCAACTCCGTAGCTTACCAGTGCACAGGCCACGATGCTCCAATCGCAATTGTAGCGACCAGCCTCGATGGACGCTTGGTGGCCGCAGGCTATAGTGACGGCTCGGTCCGAATATGGCAAACAAGGGATGGAAAATTTCTCAAAATTTTCAATGAACACAGGACAAAAATCAAATGCTTGGCCATTAGCCCAGATGGTAGATGGTTGGCCTCATCGGCAGGTGACAAGGAAATTGTGCTGATCAACCTTCTGAACGACGAAGTGGAGCAGCTTCATGAAGGCCATTCCATGGTGGTGAGCGGCCTGGCCTTTCACCCCAACAGGCCCCGTTTGATTTCCAGTGGTTTTGACCGGTCAATTCATGTGTGGGATTTTACCCATCAGAAAAAAGTTCTCACTTTGTCGGAGCATCATTCAGAAGTCAATGGTATTACGCTTAGCCCCAACGGCACTCACTTGGCAAGTTGTGGGCAGGATGGAAGCATCATCGTCCGAAGTTCTTTGTTCAAAATGGATTTTTTCATGGCAAGATACGATGGAGAAACCACTGAGGACATGATTTGGAATCGGAAGATTCATCATCCGGATTTTCAGCGTGAGTTCCAAGGTACTCCCTATTTTGACAACCCCAGAGGCCTTTGGAGTGTTAAACTTGAAACGGAAATGAACTTTTTGGTCCACAAAAAAATCCGGCTTGCGAATTTAAATAAAATTGACTCGCCCTTGGCGGAGTGGAAACAATTTATCATGCCCAAATAAGTGACTATTGGCTGTCCATCAAAATCTTGAACGAACAGACTTGGCCTTGAATTAACTTAATAAGGTAGCTTGAAACGTCAAGAAAAATCGAAATTTTTCAACGCAAAACTATCGCCTAAATAATAAGTTCGTTCTAATCATGACCCTTGCGGGAAAATGGGAAGGTTGCGAATCTCTTTTTGCAATATTCATGAAAACATCATCTGCGTTGGCTGCCTGATCCTTAAAAAGGGTTTATGACCCTTAAAAAAACGAGGTAGTATTTACCATGCAGACTGTTTCCCGGGCCGCTTCGGGCCGCGCTTTCACCCTGATTGAATTGTTGGTGGTGATTGCCATCATCGCCGTGCTGGTGGGCCTTCTGGTTCCCGCCGTGCAGAAGGTTCGGGACGCCGCCAACCGCATGAGCTGTCAGAACAACCTGAAACAAATCGGGATCGCGCTGCACAACCACCACGATTCCCTTGGAGCATTGCCGCCCCAGGGCGATTATCGCCAACTTGGCGGCACGGTGTACTGGAGCCTTTTCACGCGCATCCTGCCGTATGTGGAGCAGGAGAACCTGCAAAAACTGATCGATTTCAACCGGCCGATCAGTCAGCAGCCCGAGGTGGCAAAAAAAAGGGTACGCACTTATCTTTGCCCCAGCGAGATCAACGACCGAGAGCGGCCGGACAGCCCCACCTTCACCCATTACCCGCTAAACTACGGGGCCAACAACGGCACCTGGCATATCATGCAGCCGCCAGCCGGTGTTGGAGATGGCGTGTTTGTAGTGAACGGAGCCACCCGGCTTTCCGACATTCAGGACGGCACCAGCAACACACTGGGGATCTCCGAGGTGAAAACCTTCACACCGTATTTCCGGGAATGCGCTAACCCTGCCACGGCCGGGGTGTCCCCCCCGATGACGCCTGCCGGACTGACGGTTTATTGGGGTGCCGGGGAATTCAAGGTGGACAGCGGCCACACCGAGTGGGTGGATGCCCGGGTGCATCAGACGGGGTTCACCACCACATTTCCCCCGAACACCCGGGTTCCGCACAACTCCGGCGGGCAAGTGTTTGATGTGGACTTCAATTCCAACCGGGAGGGCCGATCGGCAACACTGCCCACCTACGGCTCGGTGACCAGCCGCAGCCACCATTCCGGGGGGGTGAATACATTGCTGATGGATGGCAGTTGCCGATTTGTTCGGAACGACATCAGGCAAACCATCTGGCGCGCGATGGGAACCCGGGCGGGTGGTGAGGTGATCTTGGCCGATTGATCCCGTTTTCCGCAAACGGCTTGCATACAAGTCTCATGAGGCACAGCGTCTTTTGGCAAATCTGGCTTGAGCACTCCGCGGAGCGGGCCGCCTTTCGCGGTCTTTCATCCGCCCACTTGGGATCCTCTTAACGGATGGCGACACGCATGTCGAAGCTGGACGATGGGGCAGGCGTGATCGGCATGAGAGCAGGTGGTCACCGCACAGTAGCTGTTGGTTGGGTTGGGGGGGTGGTCGTGCAACTTGGAAAAACAGTTCAGGGGCAGCGCGTCCACGGAGTAGCTCACTTGGTAGACGGGGTTGTTGGCGGCGGGATTTTCGGTATCGACCTGCAGGCCGCAAGTCTGGAAGCCGGTGCCCGCCCGGAGGCTGAACGCCTTTGCCTCGGTGCCGCAGAAAAAGTTTTCCACCTCTTGGATTCCTAACTAGGCGCCTTCTGTGCGAATTGTGATTGCAGATAAAGGTCCGGTTGGCCGGCAGTTCAAATCCCACCTTTTGGCGAAACTATCCGCTAACCCCGGCCAGTTTGGCCTTTCGTTCCGAGGGGATCTGTTCGAACTTCTGGGCGCATTGGTTCAGGCAGGCCCTTAGGGCTGGGTTGAAGCCGGGGGTGGGGTCTTGGCGGTGGCATGGAATCTCCAAGGAAGGAGTATCAGGCGGTAGCGGATGATGTTGCCCTCGCGGCGGGAGGCGACAATTCCCAAGTCGGCCAGGCGTTGCATCTGGTTGGACACGGCTTGGGGCTTTATGCCGATGGAGGTGAAAAGATCGGTCACACACAATTACTTGGCGCTGATGAGGGCGTGCAAAATACGCAACCTTGGGCCATTAGCCAAAACCTTAAAGACCGCAGCCAGACCACCTGCCTGGACGGTAGATAGCAGGTGGCGGCCTTGGAGTGGAAGGAGGAGACTAACGGAACTTGTGTTCGGTCGAGGAAACACCGTGGAGGACCAGCTCAGGATTTATGCCATTCATCTTTGGAAAAGTAACACATTCATGGAAACCGACCAATCCGTCACACGGTTCAACGGTCACTTTTGATTAGCCGGCAGGATTTCCAGCAGTTCCTCCTCCGCCTTGGCGGTGCCAGACCAGTTCGCCGTCAGTTTCAGCTGCCGGCCTGGAATCTCATCACAAAACCAGACCTTGCTTTTGACCGGGCCGCCACCATCGGTGCTGTCGCTCCACTCGTAGGTGAAAGCCTGATATTTTTTGCCCAGAACGGTTATTTCCTCCTCAGCTCCTCTTTTTGCCTTTAGGGAGGGGGCTTCCATGGCTTCGGCACTCAGCCCTTCGGGAACCTTGAATGTTGCGGGGAAATCCATGCGGATGGCGGGATTGACATCTTTTTGACCGCTGGACCACTCGACAGTGATCTGGGTTTCAACCACCACCTTTTCAGGTGTTTTTTCTTTCAGAATCTGGGTGTGGGTCTCCTTGACCCAGCCTTCCGGCTTGCTGACGGTTCGGAGGCGTTTCTGGCCGGCGCCAGGTTCAAATTTGGACCAGTTGGCGAAGCGGACACTGGTTGCGGAGGGAAGTTTGGAGGTATCAGGTGGAGCAGGGAGCGGACCACCCGGGCTGCCCACTTTTTTGGATTCTGCCTGCCCACATCCAACGATGGCCAGAAAAAAAAACAGAAATGCGGGAGCGAGCAGCGATTTCCAGATGGAAAAGACCATGTGATTTCCTTTCAAATGACAGCGAAGAACCAATTGAATCAAGGATGCAAAAAATTGCCCGGCAGGGAGTCGGGGGAGACTCCCTGCCGGGTTGAGCAGAAAAAGGATTAGCGTTTGCCTTTGCCTTTTTTCTGCATGTTGCCGCCTTCTTCCATGAAGACTTTGTCGTCTTCGGCGGCGATCGCCTTTTTCTGTTCCTCTGTCAGTTCCTTGGTGGGGATGACGGTTTTGTCACTGCCACAGCCCATCAGAAGGAAGCAGGCAATCGGAAACAAGAACAACCTAAACATACCTGTACTCTCCGGGTTTTTCATCAATTGTCCAAGCTGCTTGGCTGGCCGTCATCGATCACACAGGCTCGCATGAAGGACAGCGGATTGACATTGAAGGAGATGAAACGCACGGAGCCATCGCCCAGCACCGCGTTCAGGCCGCCGGTGTGGCTGGAGCCGAAGTAACGCCTCCACACATTGGAGCCGTCGGCGGGGTTGCCGGGGCTACCGGTGATTTTGATGGAGGGGTCGGTGTCGGACTTGGGTGGGAAGTGGAAGCGGACCACACACTCGTCCCAGCCGGCGTTGTTCCAGCGCTCGTTGTCGCCGCCATCGGACCCATGTCGGGTGGGGGGCAGGCACTTTTCGGCGTAGAGGATGGAGTTAGAGGAGCCATCGGTAGCGCTCATGACGGTTTTCTTGGCACCCTGACCGCTCCAGCCCGTGTAGCCTTGACGGCCGCCAAAATTGCCGAAGTTCTCGGTGGTTCGCTCGTTGCGGCGGGGGGTCATGCCAATGGGTGCAGCGGGGATGTCGCCCCAGTTTTCATGCATTTCACCTTGGTAGAAACCGGCGCTGGCACCGTAGTCACAACGGCCGAGCAGGGCGGAGCCGTAACCGGTGGGGGAGCGGCGAGTGGGGCAATAGAAGATCTTGATCAGGCAGCGGGCAACATCATCCTCACCATTGTAATTGGCAGGACGACCGCTGTGGATGGGTGGCAGCGCGAAGTTCGCCAACTTCCACACATTTTCCTGCTCGATGTAAGGCAGCAACTTGAACCAATGGCTCCAGCCGTTGGGGTGTGCGGAGTTGCAGCAGGTTGAACCCTCGTATGCGCCGGGGGCCTCGTTGTACTGCATGCCAGGAAGGCTGGGGTCGCCATCGTAGGGCCCCTGGGGAATGAAGCCGTTGGCGCTCTCGAAATTGTGAGCAGCCAGGCCCATTTGCTTCAGGTTATTAGAGCATTGCATGCGGTTGGCCGCCTCGCGCACTTTTTGCACGGCGGGAACCAGCAGGCCGACGAGAACAGCGATGATGGCGATAACCACCAGCAGCTCAATGAGGGTGAAACCCTTACGCTTGAATGAACGCATCACTTGAAAAACCTCCTAGGTAAAAAAGGACCTCATTTTGTTACCCAAGTAATGTGAAGGATCTACGGATGGTTTGGTTAAAAATTGATGTTGCTTGTGTGATGAATCCCTGAAGGTTTCGCACGGGAGTTGAACATTCACGTTTTTGGTCGCCACTCCGGTGAATGCGACGGCGATGGAAGCGCAAAAGGCCAATCCGCCGGTGGTGAAAAGCAGCGGCGCGGTCTCCCCGGCCACGCGGGCCATTCCCAGGAAGATGGCGGTGGCGGCCGCTGGAATAATCACCTTCATGACTGTTTTCGCGGAGGTGGCACTCAGGGCATAGCTGGCCCGGCGCAGTGCGTTGGTAACTGTGTTCAGGGCTCCTCGGAAGTTCTGAGCACCACCGGCATGAGCATGGCCCCCGAGGGCCACCGAGCCGGCCCAGCCTGTGGGATGGAGAAAGAGTGAGCTGATTCGCTCAAAAAACTAAAGGATTTGAGCGACAACCGGGACGCTCCACAAGGATAAGGATCTTGCGGTTGAACTGGCTGGCTGGAGATGAGTCGCGGTCGAATGTGAACTACTGGGAGCCGTGGTACTTGGGGTTTGACTCGGGGTTCGGCGAGCAGCCCAAGCGGGGTGTGCCAGATGACACCAACCCGCGCACCGGACCCTACAAGCGGTTGCTGGCTGAGGGGCATGACCTGACTGACTTGCATGCATTGATGCCCCCTTGGCCGTTGTTTGTCTCGGGTGGGTCGGAGGACCCACCGGCCCGTTGGGAATCGCTTGGCCATGCGATAGCGGTGAACCACCTACTGGGGGCGAGCAACCGGGTGGGGATGAGCAACCGGCCGGAGCACACGCCGAACGCGCGCGATAACGCGTTGCTGTACCGCTTCTTTAACAATGCGCTGGGGAAAGCGCGCTGAATGGTGTTCGGCGGCTTGTCTTTTGGCGTATCCACATGGGAGAGGGCGGACTTTACCTATGAGCCGCGTGGCATTTCTTTGGGGGAGAGTCGCATGCATGGTTTCCCGAGATGGCGCCCTTGGTTGGAAACACTCGAGTGCCGGCTTACCCCATCGCAAGCGAGCTTGTTCACGCTTCCCGAACCTGAAGGGCCGGTGGTGTCTACCCCGTTCACGCTAGGTGCCGGGGCGCGGTTGGCAGGACTTGGCGGTGGGATAGTGGGCATTTGGTCATCGGGTGGCGGGTACCAGGAGTTTGCCCCATTTACGGGATATACGGGACCGTTGACTGTGCAGGGAGGCAATCGGGGTGGTGCCGCTTGGCCGGATTCTCTGGTGGTTGGCGTGGCTGGCCATGCGCCACCACATGTTTTGGTGGTGGATGCGGAAACCGGCAAGGTGGCAATGAGCTTTTACGCTTTTGATCCGGGTTATCTGGGTGGGGTCTCGCTGGGCTGTGGTCTAACCCAACAGGTGGGCGGGGTTCGCACCACCATCATCTGTGGGGCAATTTCGGGGAGTGTACCGGCTATTGCGGTGTTTGATGCGATTTCGGCGGCTTATCTTGGTTCGGTGAATCCGTTCGACCGAAACTATTCTGGTGGTGCCCGCCTTACCCTGTCACAAAACAACATCTTTGGTGATTCCTACGCAGTAGGAGCTGTCACTTTGGGCAGCATGGCCAACTATTTTGACTTCGCCGACCTCGGGAAGGGGAGCTTCAGTGTTCTGGTACAGGTGGACCCCACCTTCCCTCCATCGCTGACACCTAACGGCGTGCAAGCTGTGGCCGGGGATCTGGATGGGGACGGAATCAACGAATTGGTGGTCGCCGCTGACACGGGCGATGCCTCGCCCGAGGTGCTGGTGTACACCCTGCGCGGTGGGATTCGTTTGGCCAAGACGTTCAACGCATTCGATCCGGGTTTTCGTGGCGGAGTCCGACTGGGGCTGGCTGACTTTGATCGCGACGGCACACCAGACATTGTGGCGGCATCCGGCCCGGGTGCGCGGGGTACCGTGAACACTTTTCGTTACAGGGATTTGGCGCTGATCGACGCGGCGTATGTGAACTCGAACACCGATGGCGTGACGGTGGGCAATATCCTTCACGATCCTTGGTTTGATGCGGACACGCCACTGGCAGAGCGAATTTCCGGGATTCCCCTCGGAACCACCAACATCGCAGTGGATGCAGTGCGTTTCCTGTTCAACCGCGAGGTGACGGGCATGGACCTGAGCCAGATCCTTCTCAGGCGGTACACGGGGCCAGTCGATGATCCGGTCCATGGAACCATGGTTCAGGCCGAACTTGTCGGCCATGCGACACTTATGACGGCGGATAATCAAATGTTTTCAGTTTCTGGCTTGTCGTTCTTCACCGGCGAGCTTGGGGAATACACGCTTACCCTGCTGCGCGAGGGTGGAACGATCCGTGACCTCAGCGGTGAGTCGCTGACACCTTGGTACACCGGCAGGGCTTGGCGGGTAGTCGCGGACTGAAAGCCTTTGGTTCTTGGTCTTTTGGAAATGCCCCCCTAACCTCGTGCTGTGTTATGCAATGCATTGAAGACAAATTGACTTGAATTTGGTTCATGCGTGCCCGCTTGCCCCCACAAGAGTGCATCTGTCTTATTAGGCTGACCTGCATGGAATTCGTAGTTGTATGCTTTGGAGGCATAGGATTTGGGGAGGGGATGATTCGGGCAGGGGCTGCTGCTGGCAATTCGGCAGTGCTTGCAGATTTGCAAAGAAAAATCTGTCCAACTTAAGCCAGATAACTTTTACCGTCACTGCAAGCCAGAATCTTTCTGGAAGATCAAGGTTTATCTTGGCCGGATTAACTGAGGTGACTTTTCAGGGCTGTGGTGGTTCGGAGACGGGTAGAGTGGTGCGATGTTTAGCTTGAAACATGCGGGTGGTTGCATGGGCAGGGCGCTGGGCGTACCATGCCCGTTGGAATGTATGGGTTTTACCCGGAATTGATTACAAACCCTTGTTGGTGCCCAACCATGCTAATCCTCCCCCGCATTGACCGCCGCCAAGCGATGAAGGTGGCCGCTTTGTCTGGCATTCCGGCGTGGCAAGCCACCCGGTTAATGGCCGAGGAACCGAAAAAGGCGGGTGAAAAACCAAAAATTGCCCTGATCGGCTGCGGCGGCATGGGCAAGGGGGATGCCAGAAACGCCGCCCGTTTCGGCACCGTGGTGGCTGTTTGCGATGTGGACTCGAACCGAGTCGCTGAGGCCGCCAAGCAAAACAATAACGCGAAGCAATACACCGATTTCCGCAAACTGCTCGACACCGAAAAGGATGTCGCGGTGGTGATCAACGCGACTCCCGACCACTGGCACACGCTGGTCAATTTGGCGGCGATCAAGGCTGGCAAGGATGTATATAGCGAGAAGCCGTTGACGCTGACCATTGATGAGGGGAAGCGGGTGGTGGCGGCTGTGAAGGCCAACCAGCGCGTGCTGCAAACCGGCAGTCAGCAGCGAAGCGACAAGCTGTTCCGCCAGGCCTGCCTGCTGGTGCGGTCGGGTCGGTTGGGCAAGATCCATACCGTGACCAGCGCGATTCCGGCCGGCCTGCGGGGTGGCCCGTTCAAGTCTGTGGAGGTTCCGAGCGGCCTCGACTGGGACATGTGGCAGGGGCAGGCTCCGGCCACCGGCTATGTTCCTGAGCGATGCTTCACGAACTTCCGGTTCTGGCTGGATTACAGCGGTGGCACCCTCACCGATTGGGGTGCCCACCACAACGACATCGTGCTGTGGGCGATCAACCAGACTGGCCCTACCTCGATTGAAGGGAAGCGGCTGGCTGAACCGATTGTGGGCGGCTACACGGCACCTTCGGAGTATGAGATCACTTACGGTTATGCTGGTGGGTTGAAACACATCTGCAAGAGCACCACCGCAAGCACTATTTTTGGGGGCAAGCCTGACAAGCCGGTTCCCCGCCACCTGATGGACCATGGCATTAAGTTTGAGGGATCGGACGGGTGGTTGTTCGTGACCCGTGGCAAGATCGAGGCGAGCAAGCCGGAAATTTTAGGCGACAATCCCTCTGCCATGGAGCAGAATGTGCAGGTTAGCGACGACCATATGGGCAATTTCTTCGCGTGTGTGGCCAGCCGTCAATCGCCTGTTTGCGATGCTGAGACCGGTCACCGTTCGGTTTCGGTGTGCCACCTGGGTGGCATTGCGCTGAAATTGGGGCGCAAGCTGACATGGGATGTTGCCCGGGAGGAGTTCCCCGGCGACCGGGAAGCGAACACCTACCTCGCGCGGGAACAGCGCAAGCCTTGGACTTATGACATTGCCTGAGCCGTTTTGGCTGATAGGTGTGGATGGACTCCATTTGGGCCAGGCCCATCCATTGGCAGGAAGGCACGGGCACGGGAACGGGGTTCACTGAATTGAGGCTTTTCGGGTTGCCAGATGCTGGCAACAATGCGCTTTCAGATAGGGTCTTGCCAGCCATTTCGCCTAGGCCAACGGCCAAAGAGTAATATATTTCCGCTTGGGCACCATGTTGCAGGCTATTAATTTGGTCGTGAGGTGAAATTGCTGGGGAAATTACCCTAAAAACGGGTCTAGCATGACGCTGCTGATCAAATTCTTGGGGTAAGGAACCATGGAATTGAGTCCTGCCGATATCGACCGAATCATTCAGATGGCGTGGGAAGATCGCACCTCTTTCGATGCGATTCAAGCTCAGTTTGGCCTGACTTCGGGCGAGGTCATCAAGCTGATGCGTGCCGAAATGAAACCTTCTTCTTTTCGTTTATGGCGGGCGCGGACTACGGGAAGAAAGACGAAGCATGTCGCGCTGAGAGGTTTTGAGTTTGGACGCTTCCGCTGCCCGGATCAGAAATCATGAACTTTCTTAATCGGCGCCATGCTCCATACCTGGCTGGCAGGGGATGCTTCAGTTGAGGGACCTGTCCAGTATTCGGCGACTAGCTTAGTTTGCCGGGAAAATATTCAACACCGTAACCGTTTGGACAATCGCCTTTTGCGGTTGGATTTGGAAACCGTGAGTTGGGTGCTGGAAGCTTATTTTTTCATATGCTTATGGGTGATATTTCCCAACCATTTGTACCACCAATCATGCTCGAACTGGTCATTAATCCTCTGGGCTACCTGATTGTCCGCGAGGCGGCGGCTGGTAGCGTTGCCAGCGACCTTCCAAGGGGCCTTGCCGCAGCCTATGCCAACGGCGCGATCGCAGGAATGCTGGCCTCGGCTGCCGACCATGGCGACGATCCCTTGCCACCCGCCTTCGGGTTTGCCAGAGCGTTTGGCAACCTGTACCTGACCCACCTGTGCAAGGCAGCGACTGGCTTGGCTGGTGAGGCGATCGACCCGCTGCCGCCCCCCGCCGCGGAGCTGGGTTTGCTGATGGCGCAGGCCCCGCCCATGCCCGGCCTGGAATACCTGACCTCCGAGGGCCTAGCCGTCTGGTGGAGCGATCTCGACACGCTGACCCGTGGTGCGATCTCCAGCCATCCGGGCGGTGCCCAGGCTTACCTCGCCGCCCGCAACCCGCGCTGGCGGTTCGTCGGCCGGGTGACCTTGCACCTGGCTGAGAACAAGCGCGACCCCGAGCTACCTTTTGGATTTCTGGCCACATTCGCCAACGGTCTCAACGCGCAGGGGAAGGTGCGCCATGAACCGCTGGGCAGCGCCCTGCGCCAGTATTCGGGGGACGGCGACCGGGCGGCGATGCTGAACCTGCTATTGCCCATCTCGCGGGCTGCCGAGACGGTGCCCTTCATGCGGGAGCTGGTCGATTCAGGGCATATTTACCAGCCGCTGGCTTGGTCGGCCCGGCAGGCGCACGATTTTCTGGTGTCGATTCCCCGGCTGGAGGCTGC
>CAIWHS010000129.1 GCA_903912515.1 uncultured Planctomycetaceae bacterium | reverse complement strand
TGGCCACCTTGATAGGCCTTGAGGGCCAGTTGGTAGGATTCGTTGGCCTTGGGGATGATTCGATCACGGTAGCGCTGGGCTTGGGTGCGCGAGGCGGCGTAGTTGGCGTAGGCATCGGCCACTTGGGCTGCCAGATCGTTGCGGGTTTGCTCGACCTGCTGGATCGATTCGCCTATCAAGGCTTGGGCAGCCTGGATGTTACCCTGGTTGCGGTTGAACAAGGGCACAGCAATGCCGGCGTGGGCGAGCCAATCGTGTGAACCGGTGGGAGAGCCGGGGGTTCGGTTCTCGAACTGCCTGACATAGCCTGTCTGCAGTCTTAAATTGGGGATTGGTTCCACCTGGGCTCGGCGCAGCCAAATTTGGTTGGCCTCAACACCTATTTGCGCCCTGCGGACATCGGGGTGGATTTCCAGCACATACTCGCGGACTTGGTCCAATTCATAATCCGGCAGAGGGGCGTCGAGGGAGCCCTTCACTGGCTGGTAGGGGAGGTCTTGCACACCCACATTGGCAGCCAACCGGCGGTAAGTCGCAGGGATGCGCCTTTGGGTGGCGGCCAGCTCGGCTTTGTAGCGCTCGAGGTCAACTTCCAGTTGCACCACATCGAGTCGGGCGACTTGCTTGCCTTTTAGGAGCTTCTCGCTGGTGTCGACCGAGGCTTCGGCGAGTTTGACAACCGCATCGAGGATTTCGGCACGGCGCTGCAGGGTGAGCAGGTCGAAGAAATCCTGACGGACTGAAGCGAACAGTTTGTAGCGTTCGCTAATGACGGCGAGGCTTGCTTGGTCGGCTTCTTTGTATAGGGCGCCGCTACTTAGTTGTAGCTTTTTGGCGGTGACGATCTCTTGGCTGACCATCACTGTCTGGATGCCCTGGTTACGGTAGGCGGTGATGTCGCCTATTTCGTCACCCAGGTAGTCGACATTTGGGTTGGGGTAGAGCCCCGCTTGGATGGCTTTGCCCCTTACCTCGCGGACCTGAAGTTGGACCTTGGCCAGTTTTGGGTTTTTTTCGACCGTCATTAAAATCAGGTCGGAAAGCTCCAGGGGGGGCAGGTCGTTTTGGGCCTGAACGCCCCACGCGGCCCCTAAAAAGAGGCTTAAGGTTCCGACACAATATGAGGCAACACGACGCTTCATGGGTGAGTTATCGACCGGAATAACCGGCGTTAATCACCCAAAAGGCATAAACGGTGGAACCGGTCCGCGTGGAGGGGTTGGGTCAGTCGAGTGGCTTGAGGTGGATGTTTTTGAGGTGGATTTCGTGGCCTTCGCTCTGGAAGCCGACGGGGCCCTCCTTCAGCTTGGAAGTGCAGGAGGAGACAGGGGTTCCGTTCACTTTGACGGAAACCGAACCGTCGGCCTTGCAGGTGATTTCGGTGCTGTTCCACTGACCGAGTGGCTTGAGTGCCTTGTCGAGTGCTTCTTGGTCGAACTTGTTGTTTTCAGCCTTCACACCAGCCATGGGGAAGATTTTGCCGTGGTCTTTGTAACGGCCTTGGGGCTCGAGGGATGGCGGGAAGATCTTGTTGAAGGGTGGCTGGAGGTGGATGAGGGCGCCTGAATTGCTTTCTGGGGTGCTGCCTTCGGGGTAGAGCCAGTCGAAAGAGAGGGTGTAGTTGGTGAAGGGCTTGTCGGTGAAGATCATGCCTAGGACCTTGCCGTTGATTTTCAGAACGCCGTCTTTTTCGGCGGTGAAGAATTTGGCGGGGTCTTTGTCTTGGTCTTTTTTGTCGAGGTAGATTTTCCAGCCGGTGAGGTCTTTGCCGTTGAACAGGTTGAGCTTGGCGGGTTTTTCGTCAGCCCGCAGGGCGGGGATTGCCAGGCAGGCAAAGAGGGCAGCGAGGGAGGCAAGGCGGGTGATGGCGCTTGGGAGCATGGGAAGGTCCTGAAAGGGGATACGGGTTGAGGCCAGATTGTAATCGCTTGGGCGGGGTGGATCAAACAGGTTGGCTTTTAGTCGTTGTTGAGTTGGTTGAGGTCTTTTGCGGGGAGCATGATTTGGCAGCAGCCTAGGTTGAGGGCATCGCAGGGTAGGCCAGCCTTGAAGGCCTCGTTGAGGACGCCGGCGCTTAGGGAGTAGCGAACAAAGCGGCCATCTTTTTTCCCTTGGATCAGGCGGGAGATTTTGAGCACTTGCAGGTGGTGGGAGGCGTTGACAATTGGCACTTCGAGCATGTCGGCAATTTCGGTGACAGTGTGCTCGCCTTCGAGCAAGAATCGGACAATTTTCAGCCGTTCGGGGGCGGCGAGGGCACCCAACAGTTCGGCGCAGCGATCGGGTTGGAGGGGGTCTTTCTTACGCACTTGTGTCACGCTTGGATACAGTGGGGGCAATCTTTGAAGGAATTATAACCCAATGCTGAGTGAGCGGGGCATTTGGCTGGTGGCAGGGAATGTGGCTTGTTGATAAGATTTGGCTTGAAAAGTGGTAGGGCCGGAAAGGAAATACAAAGCAAAATGAACCTTCACGCATCACGCAAGCTTGCCGCAGAGGCATTTGGGGCGTTTGCCTTGGTTTTTGTTGGAACCGGGGCGATTGTGGTGAACAACTGGTCGGGTGGCCAGTTGAGCCATGTGGGAGTCTGTCTGACTTTTGGCCTGATAGTGACGGCGCTGATTTACAGTTTGGGGGATGTGTCGGGGGCTCATCTGAACCCGGCAGTGACCTTGGGATTTTGGGCGAGCGGGCGTTTTGCGACGGGCAGCGTGGTGGCTTACATTTT
>CAIWHS010000128.1 GCA_903912515.1 uncultured Planctomycetaceae bacterium | reverse complement strand
TGATACGGCAAGCCCAGCTTCACCGCCGACCAACACCCTGCCGTCTTTGGGATGCATCGCTATGCTGTGAATGCGGCCCAACTTTGCATCCCAAACGCGCAGGGTTGCCAGTGAAGGACTTTCGGCATCTAGCCAATGGACCTCGCTGTTGTTCAGGCCCACCGTCAAGCTTTCCCCCCCGGCTGCCCAAGCCACTACACGGGGTACCGATTGCATGCGGGTGAAACGAACCAGCCTACCCAAACGAGGTTGCCATAGTCTGACTGTGCGATCCTCGCTGACCGAGGCGACCATCACCGGGGCAGAGTTTTTCACTCCTGCTGGTTTAACAGCCAAATCGTTCACAGCCTTCAAATGGTTATCCAGGGTGCGCTCCAGCTTGCAAGCTGAGGGGTCCCATAATTGCAAAGTTTGATCTACCCCCGCCGACAGTGACCGATTGCAATCTTGCAGAAATACAATCGATAAGACAGGCCTTGAATGCCCTTCATAAGTTGCTGAAACAGCTGGTTCTGTGCCTGGTTTCCAAGGGATCACCGCGCAGGTGCCATCCGAGCTGGCGGTGAAAAACCTTTGGCTATCCGTCGACCAAGCCAATCCATTGACCAAATCTTTGTGGGCTTTTAAAAAGTGCAGTTTTTTCAACTGTGGCCAAGAGAATATCTCAACACCCCCCCATTCCCCAGATATGCCGCCCCCCACGAGCAACACCGAATGGTCAGGCGCGAAGGATAGTGCGTTGATATGGGCCAGTTGTGTGGCTGGAAAACTGGCTTCCTTCAGATCGGGCCACGATACCAATTTCAAACCGGCTTGCGAGCCACAGACAGCCTGCCCTCCGCCTGGTGTGAACGCCAAGGCGGTGATAGGGGCCTGAACTTGCCTGGCAACCAATACACTAGCCAGCCAGAAAACAAAGAACATCAAATCAATCCTTGGATGATTTGGCCGTCTGGGTTGATAACCACCGGTCGGCCATCCGAAGTATGCAGTTCCCTTTTTGGGTCGATGCCAAGCAGGGTGTAAATGGTAGCTGCCAAATCTGAGGGAGTGACTGGCTGGTTTTTGGGGCTTTCTCCAACCCGATCGCTCGAGCCGATCACTTGGCCACCCTTGATTCCACCACCTGCCAGGAGCAGACTGAACACCCTGGGCCAGTGATCCCTGCCGGCCCGCGCATTCAGTTTTGGTGTGCGGCCAAATTCTCCCATGGCGACCACCAGCGTGCTGTCGAGCAAACCCCGTTCAGCAAGGTCACCAATTAGACCCGAAAGAGCCAAGTCCAAGGAGGGAATCAGGCCCACCCCTTGCTTGGCACCGCTGTAGCCGTCGCGCAATTGCACAATGAGTGAGTCGTGCGTGTCCCATCCGGGGTTCAACACGGTCACAAATGGCACCCCGCGCTCCACTAACCGGCGGGCAAGCAGGCACGACTGTCCTAGAGTGCGTGGCCCGTATTTCTGTCTGGTTTCTGGTTTTTCGCCCGAAAGCGCGAATGCCTCCTTAGCCTTGGGCGAGACCGTCATGCGGAAAGCCTGTTCAAAACCCTGATCTGCTGGTGCCTCAGCCTCTATCGATTTCTGAAAACTGTCAAACAGTCCCAGATATTCCCGGCGGCGCTGGGCCCGTTGCGGAGTAACCCGTGGAAATAGCTCCAAGTCGCGGACTTGAAAATCCGGTTTCGACGGATCGCCCCCGGTTGCGAATGGCCTGTGCGAGGCTCCCAAAAAACCTGGACCTGCGGTTGGCCTGAAGTCGGGCACCGCAATGTAGGGGGGCAGTAATCCACTGCCTTCTTTTAAATGCGAAATGACAGATCCATAACTTGGGTATTCAAGTGCCGGCGATGGCTTTTGACCGGTGAGCAAATAGTGGTTGGCAATTCCATGCTCGCCCAAAGGCGAGGTCATCGAACGCACCAAGGTGAAGTGACCGGCCAGCTTGGCCAGATTTGGCAGATGCTCGCACAGTTCTAACCCTGGCACAGATGTTGCGATCTGGCGGAATGGGCCCCGCACATCGTCTGGCACATTTGGCTTCAAGTCAAAGGTTTCCAAATGGCTTGGACCACCATCCAGCCAAATTAAGATGCAGCTTTTGGCACGCACGGGCAGCGGCGGGCCCATGGCCCTTAGCCTGATACCATCGGCAAGGCTCAGCGAACCAAAAGCCCCCACTCTCAGGAAATCCCTTCGGTTTTGACCGTTGCGCAATGTTGGCCCCATGATTTCCCCCTTTCCAATTTTAGTGGTTGGTCGCAAAGGCCCGGCTGTTCAAAAGGGCCCAAACAAAATCTTCCAAGCGGGCCTGACGGTCCTCCGGAGGGCCTTGCTCCAACTTTTCAAGCCACCTGTTCAGTTCCACCGTGGTGGGATTTTTGGAAAGCCCGGCTTGGTAAAATTCGACCACTATTTCCTTAGTATTTTTTTTTGCCTGGATGAGTTTGTCTAGCCGACCTCCGGGTGAACCGATCCGCTGGTTCAATAAGCCGCCGTTTAAAAGGTGCAACCGTGCTGGCAAACCAACACCTGTCACAGCATCTTCACAACCGGTGGCGCGCTGGCACCTACCGAGCACATCGAGGGTGGGAGCGGGGCTTTGCGCGTCGTACAAGCTGATGGCCCGGCTACCTGGCTTTGTTTGGGGATAATTATCCGCAATTCCCAGAACCTGGCTGAAAGCGTCAGCCAATACTTCCGGCTCTGTCTCGTGCTCGGGAAAATGGGTATAGAACGCCGCTTGGGACTGTCCACCTTCGGGTGGCAAAGCGGATCTGGCATAGGCCTGAGTCAGGGCAATCAAGCGCAACAATTTGCGGGTGTCGTAGCCCATGTCCCTCAATTCGCATGCCAGCCTGTCTAGCAAGGCCGGGTGGGTGGCGGGGTTGGT
>CAIWHS010000127.1 GCA_903912515.1 uncultured Planctomycetaceae bacterium | reverse complement strand
TGCAACATGCGGAAAAGCGCGGCTTCTGTCTAGCTGCTTTCGCTGGCCCGGACGAGCGCGAAAAGGGGTTTTGGAAACTGAAAGATCTTTCCAACCGCGAAGAGCAACTGGTGCCCGAGACCGAACTGGCGGCGGTAGCCTTGGCAAAGCTGGGGCGGGCCTGACCGGCCCTAAGTGATCACAGGGGCTTTTTCATGCTGGAGCACAATCACTACGAGCGCGCCGCCGCCGCCTGGCTCAGGTCGGCCGGGCTTGCATTCGTGCCAGTGCATGAACGCCATCGGGCCAGCCTTGGCTCCTTAGAGGGCACCGCCGAAGACACTTCCACGGTTAAAAGTCCCGATTTTCTCCTGTTGGGCCGTGGGGGCACCTCTTTGGTGGTCGATGTGAAGGGCAGGCGTTACCCCTCTGGCTCGGCTACAGCTCAACCTTCAGAGCGTGTGAATTCGGTCATTCCGGGTCCTTGGCATCTTGAACCGGCGCCTCGCCTGAAAACTGGCGGCACTTGGGAGTGCTGGGTTACCCTCGATGATCTCGACGGGCTTGCCCGCTGGTCGGCCCGGCTGGGGCCGGGGTGGGACGGGCTCTTTTTGTTCACTTATTGGCTGGATGACTCTTGGTTCATGCCCGCCTCACCAGATCTTTTCCAGCACGATGGCCGACGCTACCTGTTTCGTTGTGCGCAGCTTCAGGAGTTTCGCCAAAACATGCGTGTCCGCAGCCGGTCGTGGGCAACGGTTGATTTGCCAGTCCGTGCGGCACGCAGGGTGGTCAAGCCGCTGGGTCAGATTCCTGGTTTCGAACAGGTCCAACAGGGCTTTGCCCCAGTTGTAAGTAACGGAGTGAGCCGGTGAGTGGTCTTTCTGCGGGGCTAGTTCCCGGTCTCAATCGCATGCGTCCTGCGGTTCGCCTTGAAGCCTTGGCTTTGCCCATCCGTCAGGCTTTGGAACGGGCAGGGCCTTTGGGTGCCCGTGCTATCCTGTTCGAGGCCCGGGGTGAATTAACACCTGCCAAACTCTCAGGCACTGGCCGTCGTGAGTTGGCGGCGCTTGCCCGCTCGCGCCAGTTGGAAATCGCCGGTATCGCTTGTGGCTTGCGCCGGGGCTTGGCCCATCCGGACGATCTGGAGAGGCGGATGGACCATGTGCGCCAGGTCATTGATTTGGCCACAGATTTGGGTACCAACCGTGTGGTGTTGGAAGCGGGCCCGGTGGGTGATCCCCAATCTGAAGAGTGCTCCCACCTGGCCAGACTGCTTGCTGATCTGGCGAGTGTGGCGGTGAAGCGAGGTGTGGTGTTGGCGCTACCCACCGGTCTGGAATCGGGCGCTGACCTGGCCGCACTGCTTGAAAAGCTTGATTCCGAAGGGGTGGGTGCCGCATTCGACCCCGCAGCTCAGATAACCGGCGGCTTCGCGCCCACAGGCGACTTGGCCGACCTTGCCAACCATCTGGCGCTGGTTGTGGCTGCCGATGGCCGCCGGGCCCGGGCTGGCCGCTCCGCGGAGCGCCTTAGTGTGGGTGCAGGCGAGATCGACTGGTTAACCATGCTGGAAAACCTGCGCGATACAGGATACACCGGATGGTTGGTGGTGGATGGCGACAACGACAACTCTGACAGTGCCTGCGATGGGCTGGTCTCGCTGGTTCGCCTGATGGGGCTAGCCGGGGTCTAGTGCCTTTTAATGTCAATAAAACCTCTCTGGAGCAGCAAATGAACAAGCGCAAAGAGCAATCTCGTTGGATGTTGGCATGGGCTACTGGTGTGTCGCTGGTATGGGGTTCCCAGTCTGTGGCCCAAGAGGCTGCCAAAAAACCCGAGCCTCCCAAGGCCTACCTGAAAGGTGACGAGGCGGGCGTCGCCTTCATGCTGCAGGGTGAATATGCTGGTGAAAAGCTCGGCCTGCAAATTATCGCACTGGGTGCTGGCAAATATGAAGGCGTGCTGTACGAGGGCGGCCTGCCCGGTGCCGGCTGGGACGGTAAGCCTCCCTACAAGATCGCCGGGGGCGAGTTCAACGACGCTGTCATTTTACGCGGCAAGGCCAAGCGCTTTGTCGAGGTGGCCGGCGGCTTGGCCCAGGTGGTGGATGGCGGCCCCGCGAAAGTGACCCTGGAAAAGACCGAACGCAAAAGCCCGACCTTGGGAAAGAAACCACCCGAGGGTGCCATCGTGCTGTTCGACGGCACCTCCGCCGAGGCATGGAACGGTGGCCGCATTGATGCCGAAAAGCTGCTGATGGAAGGTGTGGTCTCCAAGAAAAAGTTCAACGACTTCACGCTGCACCTCGAGTTCCGCACGCCTTTCATGCCCACAGCACGCGGCCAAGGGCGCGGCAACAGCGGCCTGTATTTGCAAAACCGCTACGAACTGCAAGTGCTCGACAGCTTCGGGCTGGAAGGGCTCGATAACGAATGCGGTGGCATCTATCAGATCAGTCGTCCAAAGTTGAATGCTTGCCTGCCGCCCTTGGCATGGCAGACCTACGACATCGACTTCACCGCCCCCCGCTTTGACACCGAAGGCAAGAAGGTGAAGAATGCACTTCTCACCATTCGCCACAATGGCATCGTCATCCACGACAAACTGGAACTGCCCAAGCACACCCCCGGTGGCGAGGGCAAGGAAACTGCTGAACCCGGCCCGTTCGCGTTGCAGAATCATGGCGATCCCGTCCGTTTCCGCAACATTTGGGTGCTGCCCAAAAACTGATCGGGGTTTTCAGGTGAGCCATCACAGGCTGCCCAAAAAAGTGGTTATCACAGGCGGCCCTTGCGCGGGTAAAACCTCGTGCTTGAAGGCGTTGGTTGGCCGGTTTGCTGGACGGGTCGCGGTGGTGCGTGAGGCATCCACGCTACTTTTAGAAACTGGTGTGCCCAAGCCATCGGTCGATCCCAAGGGTATGGCTGCTGGACAGTGGCGCATGCTGTTTCAGTCGCGGCTGATCGCGCTGCAGCAGCACCTCGAGGCCGAGGTGCTGCATTTGGCACAGCAGGCCGGCATCGAACTGGTGCTATGCGACCGCGGGTTGCTTGACGGGGCCGCTTACTGGCCCGAGGATCGGGAGCACTATCTGCGCACGCATGGCCTCACGCTTGAGCAAGCGATGGCTCGCTACCACAGCGTGGTCTGCCTGGAATCCCTGGCAGTGAGTCAGCCGCAACTCTACGGCCGGCGCAATGACCCAACCCTGCTGGAGGGCCCCGACCTGGCCTGCCAGGTGGACCAACGCATCCGCGCCGCCTGGCAGGGGCATCCCAAGTTGGTGGAGATTGCCAGCCAACCTGTGCTGGAAGGATTGATCGACCGGGTCAGCCAGACTGTTGAAAGCATGTTCACCGTTTAGTTTTCGCCTTGAGGGGCCTCCCATGATTTTTCGCATTATGCTTCCCTGGGCAATGGCAGGCTCCATGGTTTTTGGTCAGGATTTCCGCTTGGCATCGCTGTTCACTGACCATGGAGTGCTACAACGCGAGACCCCGGTACCTATTTGGGGCTGGGCCAAGCCCGGGCAAAAGGTCGTGGTGCGTTTCGCGGGCCAAGTTAGTGAGGCTACCGCCAAGGCGGATGGCTCCTGGCGGGTGGACCTGAAACCCTTGGCAATAAACCGTGAAGGGACCGACCTGGTAGTGGTTGCCGGCAGTGAAAGCAAAACTCTGAAAAATGTGGTGGTGGGCGATGTTTGGCTGTGCGGTGGCCAGTCGAACATGGAGTGGGGTTTGGGTGGTTGTGATGACCAGCCAACTGTCGATGCCGCCAACCATCCGCTCATCCGTCATTTCAGCGCCACGCTGAATTTTTCCAGCCACCCCCTGAAGGAGACCCGCGGCAACTGGCAACCACTCACCCGTAACTTGGCACCTTTCGTCAGTGCGGTGGGCTACCACTTTGCCCGCCGTATCCATCAGGAAACGGACATCCCCATCGGCATCTTGCAAAGCTGCGTGGGTGGAACCAATATTGAGCTGTGGCTGGGTGAAAAAACGCTGCTCGAAACCCCCGCCTTGGCCACCTACGCCAAAACCATGCGCGACTCGCTAAAACAGTACGATGCAGACCTTAAAAAGAAACTGCCCGACATCGAGGCTTGGGCAAGGGAGGCCCGGCAAGCCACAGATGGCGGCCGCATGTCGCCCCGTCCACCAGCATGGCCGGAGTTTCCTTTCGGCGAGCGTATCGCCAGGCCACGCTGCGTCACACTGCACAATGGCATGATCGAGCCGTTGATCCCTTACCAGATCAAGGGAGCCCTCTGGTACCAAGGCGAGAGCAACGCCAATGGGCCCGAGGCAGCAAAACTGTATGTCGAGGAACAAAAGGCTCTTGTGACTGACTGGGCCCGCTATTTCACGGCGGGTGAACTGCCCTTTTACCAGGTTCAGTTAGCCGCTTGGGGCAACCCGTCGGAAGATCCAGCCCTGTTCGACAGTTGGGGCATGCTGCGCGAAGCCCAACGCAAAAGTTTGGCGGCTATCCCCACCGCTGGCATGGCCGTCGCCATCGACATTGGCGACGCCAATGACATCCATCCCCGCAACAAGGCCGATGTTGGCGAGCGCCTGGCCCGCTGGGCCCTTGCCAAAAACTACGGCCGTCCAATGGTTTTCTCAGGCCCGCTTTTCAAGGAATTGAAAATCGATGGCAACCGGGCAGTTATCACTTTTGACCATGTGGGTGGCGGCCTGATGGTCGGCAAAAAAATCGGGACCAAACCGGTCACCGAAGACCCAGCAGCGCCCTTGAAAAAATTCGCCATGCGTGGCAAAGAGGGAAAATGGCATTGGGCTAACGCTGTGATCGATGGCAAATCAGTGGTTTGCACCCACCCCGATGTGCCCAATCCCATCGCAATCCGCTATGCCGTTTCCATCAACCCTGCCGGGGCCAATCTTTACAACCGCGATGGCTTGCCAGCTTCCCCTTTCTCCAGCGAAGATTGGTGACCTCTCACCCAATCACTTCGACCCGTTCCACGAGGTCTCGCAAGAATCGCGCGGCTGGGGCACCGTCCACCACCCGGTGGTCGAAGGTGAGGCTTAGGGGCAATTCCTTGCGGAAAGTGTAGCCCTCTTGGTCGCTGGGTAGTGGCACAGGTTGGGGCTTGATGGTTCCCATACCCAGTATCGCCACCTGGGGCCACGGGATCACCGGGTTGAAGAACTCCACGCCGTAGGGCCCCAGACTGGTCAGCGTGAACAGGGCACCTCGCATCTCGTCGGCGGACAGCCGGCCCAGCCGGCCTTTCTCCACCAGCCCATGACTATCGGCGGCGACCTCCGCCAAGCTGCGCTGGCGCACATCCCGCACCACAGGCACCACCAGACCCGTGGGCGCATCCACCGCCAGACCCAAGTCGATGGTTTCGCCCGGCGGCAAGATGTGCGTCTCTTCCCACCGGCTGCCCAGAATTGGGTGCTCCACCAGAAGCTCAGCGATGATTTTTAACAGCATGTCGTTGAAGGTGGGGGCGATCTCGTTTTTGGGAGTCTCTTTTTTCAGCCGCGCCCGCAATGCCAAAAGCGCTGTCGCGTCTGCCCGTGTGGTGAGCGTGACTGGCACAGTCTCCTGACGGCTTTTCACCATCGCCTTGGCAATGGCGCGCCTTCTGGGCGTTACCGGAATCGCATTATGGGGTATTTCTGTTGGCGGTGTGGCAGCAGGTGCGCTGGAATAAAGGTCACGCTCGCGGATGCGCCCGCCCGGCCCACCACCCCGCACCTGGCCCAGATCTATATTTTGCTCGCGGGCAATCCGTCGCGCCCGGGGTGTCGCCACCAACCGCCCGCTCACGCTAGCCGCAATGGGGGCCCCGGCCACCAAATCATGTTCCATCACCCGCCCACCCGGCCATGCGGGTGTCAACTGATTCAGGTCGATACCCATCTGCCGGGCCAGCCGCCGCACTGAGGGCGATGCCACCACCGCCGCCGACAGGGGCGGCAGGGATGCTATGTGGGTGATGCCACGGGCCACCGGCTCTGGCGGTTTCGGACCTGGCGGTGAGGGCGCGGTTTCACTCCACACCGGCATTTCGCCACCGGCGCACAATTGCCCGATCAGCCGCCCCACCAGCACCACCTGTCCGGGACGGGGGCTATCGGGTGCAAGGTGCAGCAGCCCTTCCCCTATTGATTCAATCTCTTGAGTAGCTTTTTCACCTTCCAGCGTGAACAGCGGTTCGTTGGGCCGCACCGCGTCGCCTGGCTGTTTCAGCCAGCCCGCAAAGGTGCCTTCCTCCATCGACCAGCCCAGCCGGGGGATGCGGATCTCCACGGCCATGGCTATTCCTCCACCAGCGCGCGCAGCGCTTGCGTGATATGCGCCTGGTCGGGCAGCACGGTTTGCTCCAGCACCGGGCTATAAGGCGTTGGTGCCGCCACCCCCGTGATGCGCCGCACCGGAGCATCGAGGTGATCAAACGCCCGGTCCACTACTAGTGCGGCCACCTCGGCGGCAAAGCCGCAGGGCCCCGCCGGCTCGTCGACCACCAAAAGTCGCCCGGTCTTCCTCACTGATTGCACAATGGTTTCGCTATCAAGAGGCGACACGGTCCGTGGGTCGATCACCTCAATCTGCTTGCCTTCCTTCGCCAGTTCCTCGGCCGCCGCTAGGCACAGGTGGTTCATGCGCCCCACCGCCACTACTGTGGCGTGGCTGCCAGCCCGGGCGATGCGCGCTTTGCCGAAGGGGATCTCCAGATCGCCCTCATCCACTGGCCCCTTCGTCTGCAAAATTTCCCGGTGCTCCAGAAACAGCACCGGATTGTCGCAACGCAAGGCGTGCTTCAGCAGCCCTTTGGCATCGCGCGGGGTGGAGGGCACCGCCACCCACAACCCTGGCACCTGCGACAGCATGCCATAGTAGCTGCCCGAGTGGTGCGTCGCTGCCGAGTGCCCAATGCCAATACAGCCGCGCAGCAACACCGGCATTTTCAGCCGCCCGCTCGACATGAACTGCATCTTGGCAATCTGGTTGACAATCTCGCCCCAGCCGTCGAGCACGAAGTCGGCGAACATGAAGTCCACCACCGGCCGTGCACCAGCCATGGCCGCACCACAAGCCAAACCCACAAAACCGCGCTCTGAGATAGGCGTGTCGCGCAGCCGCTGCGCGCCGTGCTTTTCGAACAGGCCCGCAGTGGTGCGGAAGTTGCCGCCCCGCACGCCGATTCCCTCGCCAAGCACAAAAATCCGCTCGTTGGTCGCCATCTCTTCGGTCAGCGCCTCTAGCGTTGCTTGGCTGAAGGTGATCTGCCGTGCGTTAGGGTCAGCCGGTTTTTCGGCCACCACCCGGGCTGGCTCGGCATAAACATGGGTACTGGCATCACTTGGCTGGGGCGGTGGGGCGGCCTCGGCCTTCTCGCGCGATTCTCGCACGAGCACCACCACACTTGCCTCGATTGCGTCTAGCTCGCCGGCAGTGAAGCCAAGCCCACCTATCAGGCGATTTTTCAGCGTGGCGATAGGGCATTTTGCCTTCCACGCCTCCACCTCTTCGCGGGTGCGGTAGGTGAAATCACCCATACCCTCGGCGTGCGAGCGGGTGCGGTAGGTCTTGCATTCGATCAGCGTGGCACCACCGCCGGTGCGTGCCCGCTCCACCGCGCGGCGAGACGCCTCCCACACGGCCAGCACATCGTTGCCATCCACTTCCTCGCCTGGCAGCCCGTAGTTGGCCGCGCGGCGGCCCACATCGGGAATGCCGCTAGCCTGACTGAAGGGCACCTCTGTGGCAAACTGGTTGTTCTCGCAGATGAACAGCACAGGCAGCTTCCAGATGGCCGCCATGTTCAGCCCCTCGTGAAAGGCGCCGTTGTTGACTGCGCCGTCACCGAAGAAGGCCGCCGCCACCTGGTTATTCTGGGCCAACTGGAAGGCATAGCCACCGCCAGTGGCCTGCAAAATACAGGGCCCCACAATGCCGCTGGTGCCCAGCATGCCTATCTCGGGCGAGAACAGGTGCATGCTGCCACCTCGGCCCCGTGAGCAGCCTGGCACCCTGCCGAACAATTCGGCTATCAGTTCAAAAGGTGGCATTCCCTTGGCCAGAGCGTGGCCGTGCCCCCGGTGGGTGCTGAACACCACATCAAGTGGGTTCAGGTGAGCGCACACACCCGTGGCGATTGCTTCTTGCCCCACATAGGTGTGGCAGGCACCATGGACCAGACCGCGCTGGTGGCAGCGCGCGAGCTCTTCCTCGGTGTGCCTTATGACCAGCATGGTCCGGTACAAATCCGCCAAATCCTGCCTGCTGGGCGCCGTCACCTGTTGCTCCGTTCTCTGGGAAGTACCCTGTTTATTTTGGAATGTTAACGCCCGGCTGGATAGCCTAATTGCCAATTGTCCCGCCGGCGTTCATCGCCATGTTGCCACCGTCCATGGGGATCAGCGCGCCGGTGATCCATGCGCTGGCGTCGGAGGCCAGCAGCACCATCAGCCCCTGGATGTCGGTCGGTTTGCCCAGCCGCCCGGCAGGGATGCCCGCTAACCAAACCCCCTGAATACCCGGGTTCTGGCGCATTCGCTCCTCCAGCGAGGGGTTGACCACCTGCGCTGGCAAAATGGCATTCACGCGCACGCCCCGGCCGGCCCACTCGGTGCTCAGCTCGCGGGTCATTTGCGCCACTGCCCCCATCGCCATGCTGTAGGCGATATGCCCGCGCCCCAGCGCCGTGCTACTGGCCAGGCTGCCGATGTTGACGATCGAACCGGCGCCTTGACGGATCATGCGAATACCTGCCTGCTGGCAGTGGGCGAACCGGCCCACCACCAAGTTTTCCATCACCTGCCGCACCTGGCCAATGCTGATGGCCACCGGGTCGGCCAAAAGGCCTTCGCCAGCGATGTTGGCCAAAAAATCCACCCGGCCAAATTCACCGTCCATCCACTCGAAAAATTGCAGTGCCGCCTCGGTGCTGCTGGTATCGTGCACCCGGCTGATCGCCTTGCCACCGGCTTGGGTGATCTTTTCCTCGGTTTCCCGCATGCCTGCCGCATTTTTGTCGAGCAGCACCACCGTGGCCCCGTGCGCTGCCAGAGCTATGGCGCTAGCCCGGCCCAGGCCGCTGGCCGCACCTGAGACCACCGCCACTTTGCCCCCCAAATGAAACAGGCTTTCAAGCATCCTTCACTTCCTTGTTGCTGGTCGCCACTTGCTTCTTTTCCACCACCACCCGGGCCAAGGCAGCAACTACGGTGCCCCAGGCCATGAAGGCCACCATGGGCCCCACTCCCCACGCCCCTATAATGCGCGGGGCAAAAATCCCGCCGATGTTCGCCACCGAGTTGATCAGGGCAATACCGGCCGCCGCCGCCGCCCCACCCAAAAACAACGGGGGCAATGCCCAGAATACCGGCAAAACCGCCATCATGCCCGCCTGCGCCAAACAAAGCCCGCCCATGGCAATCCAAGGGCTTTCCATGCCCCATGCTAGCGCCCAGCCAGCCCCAGGCATCAGGCTTTGCCCGTCTGCAAGCATGCGCTCATTTTCCATGCCCCAGGCCAAAGCCCAGCCAGCCCCAGCCATCATGAGTGCCGCCGCCACCAGCAAGCTGCGCACCCGCCAACGGTCGGATAGCCAGCTGGTCAATAGCATCGCACCCACCGATGCCAAATGGGGCAAGGCAGCGAGCAGCCCCACCTGCCACAGAATCTGCTCTTTGTCCCTGCCGGCGGCGACCGCCTGCTCCTGCAGCATCGGCTCAAAATGTCCCTTCACCAGCTTGGGCAAGTAGGCACCCGTGGCATTGGTTCCCACCGCCACGCTGAAGTACAGTCCCACCAATAGCCACACCCGCGGGTCGGCCATAGCACCTAGTTTGTCGGTGCCCCCTGCCGCACGCCTTTGGTCATCTTCTTGCTCAATCTGGTTTTCCAGTGCCGCCTTTTCGTTTTCGTTCAACCAATGCGCGTCGCGCGGCCGGTCGGGCAGCACGAACAGCACCAGTACCCCTAGTGCCACTGAGGGTAACCCTTCCAGCAAAAACAACCACTGCCAGCCCGCCATGCCAGCAGTACCCTTAAATGTGTCCATGATTAGGCCCGAGACTGGGTTACCAAGAATGTTCGCCACCGGGATAGCCAGCATGAACCAAGCCACCACCCGGGCCCGTTGCGCCGCGGGAAACCAAGCTGTCAGGTAGAAGATGATGCCCGGGAAGAATCCTGCCTCAGCGATGCCCAGCAGCACGCGCGCCCAGTAGTAGCTAACCGGCCCGGCCACAGCCAGGGTTAGCATCGACACCAAACCCCAGGTGATCATGATGCGCGAGATCCACACCCGTGCGCCAAACTTGCGCAGCAGCAGATTGCTGGGCACCTCAAATACCAAGTAGCCCACATAGAACAGGCCGTATCCCCAGTCGATGATCGCATCGGTTAGGCCCAAATCCTTGGTCATGCCAATGCGGGCGAAACCCACATTGGCCCGGTCAAGAATGTTGAACATGTACAGCAAGCACAAAAAGGGCACGATGCGCCACGCCACCTTGCGTGTCGCGCCTGCCAGTACAGGGTGGAGCATGAAGAGGACCCTCCCGGGGAATCGGTCAGGCCCCAGTATCGCCGATGAGGGGGGAGATGCCAATCAGGTGGAAATTGCGCAGTTTGGTGCGCCGAAGTTGTTGTCCGGTCGCTTAGGGCCCTGCACCACAGCGTGGATGTCCGTCAAACCGTGCGGCGGTTCACCGTGTGAAAGCCGAGCTTGTCAGTGGCACTGTGCACTCAGCAGTGTATCACCCTAGGCCAAGGGCC
>CAIWHS010000126.1 GCA_903912515.1 uncultured Planctomycetaceae bacterium | reverse complement strand
TCGTTGCGCCAGTTATCACGCTTGGGCAACGCAGGCCAGTTTTCAATCACCCATGCTGGACTTTGGTTTCCGATATAAAAAGGCAGATCAAAAGGGAACGCTCTCAAGTACACCAAGGTGTCGCCCGCCTTCCACTCTGCGGCCACCGCAGCACCCGACTCGCTCGCGCTATCTTTTTGCGTCATGCGGAAGATAAGAAGGCCCATGACACAGGCAATCATCGATCCGATAACGAAACCACGAATCACTGGCACTGTAAGAGCGGCCCCCTTAGATTGTCGAATAGCCCATAATCCCTCGGCTACCAGCACCGCCAAGGGTACTAGCGCAGGGACTGTGTAGCCAATCAGCTTAGACGCGGGTATTGAGAAAAACACCATAATCACCGCAAACCAAACCACCATAAGAACAGCCAACGTCGCCCCCGACGACCTCCAAAAGGTCCGGTTCATTACGCCGATCAAACCAACCGACCAGGGCAGTGTCATTCCAAAAATCACGGGTATGTAAAACCAAACAGGCTGCGGATTATTAAAGCTTGCTCCCACAAAGCGTTCTACCTGTTGGTGGATGAAGTAGTAGTCAAAAAAGCCTGGATATTTTTGTTGCATGAACCAAAACCATGGCACCGCACAGGCAAAAAACACAAGGATTGCGGGGGGCCATAACAGCACAGTCAGACTTCTCCAACGCCCAGTCAAGAGCACCCAGCATAGGAGAACAGCCCCCGGCAAGGCAACGCCGACCAGTCCTTTTGCCAGCATACCCAAGGCCGCCGTAATCGCTGCAGCGAACATCATCGACCTGTAAGAGACCCCCACTTCCTGACGCAACACCGCCTCGGCGCCAGCCATGACCGTCAAACTGATCATGCCTGCCACCAACATGTCGAGGTTTGCGTATTGCGAAGCACCGTAGAAATATGGCATGGTGACGAGCGCGATAAAGGTGAGGGTCGCGATGGGAACCCCCCGGTACTTACGCACAAAAAAGTAGGCTGCTGTCGCGCATGACCACGCGGCAAGCACCGAGGGCAATCTTGCCGCCCATTCATTGCGCCCAAAGACCATGAATGAAAGCTGATCCAGCCAATAAAAAAGTGGCGGTTTATGGAAATACGGCATGCCGTTCATTAACGGCACCCAAAAGCTATCGGCTCGCGCCATATCCCAAGCCACACCGACATAGCGACCCTCATCGGGAAGGTGCAAGTCCCTGACCCAGGCCAAGCCGCAAAGCCACACGGCAGCCCCAAACAAAAGCCAAGGGACAGCCCGGGGCCCTTGGCAAAACACCCAGACGCGATTGCTTAGTACTTTCATTGGCACCTCGTAAGTGGCAGTCAACCGATTGTAGGTCAGACCGCTACACGCTGTCCGAGGGGTGAGCGCTATACATGGGAAATCTTGACGACCAGACAAAAGCTGGTTTTGGAGTATCGTACCGCAAGCATTATGTTTTTCATTATCCGTTTTTTTTGATACTCGTTTCAACAAAATGAAAATCGCAGCAAAGCCCATCGATTTTAAGCAGGCCCTCTTCTCTCCGCGCGCAGTCGCCCTGGTGGGCGCCTCTGGAAATCTGCAAAAGAATACGGCACGACCGATGCGCTTTATGCGCAAACATGGGTTCGCGGGGCAGATCTATCCAATTAATCGCACCCAGTCTGAAATCATGGGCGAAAAGGCCTACGCCGACCTCGCCGAACTGCCGGGCCCCATTGATCATGCCTTCATCATGGTTGCCAGCGAATTGGTCTACCCCCTGATTGAGAGTTGCGCCAAGGCCGGGGCAAAAGTCATCACGATTTACTCCGACGGCTTTGGGGAGACCGGGCCAGAAGGAATGGCTGAACAAGATAAATTAATCGCCCGGGCACAAGAACTTGGGGTACGGATTATTGGGCCAAATAGCATTGGATTGGC
>CAIWHS010000125.1 GCA_903912515.1 uncultured Planctomycetaceae bacterium | reverse complement strand
ATTAACATGCTGCTAATTCCAGAGGTCTTTATGGATAATTCGGGACCAGTTGGGTTTTTTAGCATTCCAAAAGAAAGTTACGCTTACCATCCAGTCCATTGCTTGGGACGCCAATTTCCGGAAGTTGAACATTCCTTTCGTTCGCCTTTTGAGCGGGATAGGGACAGAGTGGTTCATTCGACGGCGTTTCGGCGTTTGGCTAAAAAAACTCAGGTTTTTCCTGCACCTACCAATGATCATCATCGAACGCGCTTAACTCATACTATTGAAGTTGCCCAGATATGTCGGGTGGTATCTCGTAATTTAGGCTTAGAGGAAGATCTAGCAGAGGCAATTGCTTTAGCTCATGATTTGGGGCATCCGCCATTTGGTCATGCAGGTGAGGAGGAACTAGCTGAATGCATGAGTTGCGAAGGAGGATTTGAGCATAATGCCCACGCATTAAGAATCGTCACGAAATTGGAGTATCGGTATCCTGACTTCATGGGCCTGAATTTAACATGGGAAGTCAGGGAAGCTTTTGCTCATCATAGCAAGAAGATAAGCGAGGAAATAAGACATTATCGCAGCAAAGGCGGGCCTTTTCTTGAGGCTCAAGTTGCAGATGCAGTGGATAGTTTAGCTTACGATGCTCATGATGTGGAGGATGCGATTACAGCAGGTTTGGTAAGTCTGGATGATTTTTTGGATGTTGAGTTGGTTTCGGAAACGGTTCGGGAAATTCGTCAAAGCGGGAAAATGGCCAATTCGAGGGCCTTGGTACCAACCTTGATAAGGAAGCTTATTGATACACAAGTGGCAGATTTGATCGCTGAAACCACGCGAAAAATCCGATCTGCCAAAGTTGAGAATTTGAAGGATATTCGTGCAAGACAGGATTTACTGGTGGGAAATTCCCAAAGCTTAACCGAAAAAATAACTCAGCTGGAAAAATTTCTGCGTGAAAGAGTTTATTTCCACTATCGAGTCCAAAGGATGGCTACGCGGGGTAGAAGAATTTTGAAACGGTTGTTTGATGAATTTTGTAGGGTGCCCAAATTGTTGCCAGGGAGATATCAGGGGAGGCTTGAAGCTGAGGGTTTGAAGAGAGTTATTTGCGATTACTTAGCAGGAATGACTGATCAATTCGCAATTAGCGAGTATCAAAAATTGTTTGACCCGGGAGAATCAGTCTGAACAGCGACCGCCCCGGGAGGCTAGAAAAGGTGGGTTTTGGCATTCTTTTTTGGGGGTTTGCTTTTGCGAATGCTCTAGACTGCGATCTGAAGCATAATTTAGCTATTCATATACTAGGATTCAAGAATTTTTTTAAAAAAGAGGATTTGTAATTATGGGATGGTTCAAAAATAAGGAAGATGCCGGGAAAAAAACACTTCCCCAATCTTCCCAAACTGGATCAGTTTTAGTTTGGGCCATTAGGGGAATTTTTCTTGTTGTCATGCTTGGTCTGTCTATTGCGGCATTCCAATATTTCGAAAAAAATGGCCCCCAAGAGAGGGGTTTAGCTTTTGTACAAGGGGTAATAGCGCTTCTGCTAATTCAGGGCCTAGCATTATTAATTATATTAGCTGACCTCCTGATTCGCAGGAAAGAGATTACCACAATTTCGGCAGTGTATTTTGGGCTTTTACTCGGGTTACTGTTAGGCAACCTTCTAGCAGTTGGATTGGATCCTTTTGTTTTTGATGTACCACAAAATGGCAGTAGTTCTGATTCATTTGCATTTCCTAGGCGAGGCTTGGCAGTGATGCTTTCGGTTGTTGCTTGCTATATTTGTGTTAGCACACTTATTCAGACAAAAGACAACTTTAGGTTTATAATACCTTTTATTGAATTTTCAAAGCAAACCAAAGGTAATCGTCCCCTTGTTTTGGACACCAGTGTGATCATAGATGGCCGGATAGCTGATGTTTGTGACACGAATATAATTGATAGCAGGATCATTATCCCGCGTTTTGTTCTTCAAGAATTGCAAATGGTTGCTGATAGTGGGGATCGCCTGAAACGGAATCGAGGGCGCAGGGGGCTAGATGTACTTCAACGGCTTCGTGGCAATTCACGGTTGGAAATTACCTTGCACGATGGTTCAATTCCCGGGGTTCCAGAGGGGGGGAAAGTGGACGAGAGGCTTGTGTTGTTCACTAAGGCAATTGGTGGCAAGGTAGTTACGAATGATTTCAATCTGAATAAAATTGCACAACTTGAGGGTGTTGATGTTGTGAACCTGAATGAGGTCACTAATTCCTTGAAGTCGGTGGCTTTGCCTGGAGAAATTTTGCAGATAAAAATTGTAAAGCAGGGAGACCAGGCTGGTCAGGGGATTGGTTATTTGGAGGATGGAACGATGGTGGTGGTAGAGCAGGGTAGGGGGATGATTGGTCACGATATAGCGGTTCAGGTTACCAGTGTGCTCCAAAATCCGGCGGGCAGAATGATTTTTGGAAAGTTGGAACCTGCACCAAGGGCCATTTGAATTTGGCCTTTACCCGAGGTGGGTGTAGATGATAATGCCAATTCATGATTCGCACATTTCCTTTGTTTTTGATGTTTTTTTTGATTGCCGGAGCCGCCTTTGCGCAGGCACCGGTTCCGTCGCCCATGCCTGTTGCTGCTGCACCCAAGGTTAGTTCTCCAGGGGCGGTTCGAGATGCTGAATTGGTTGAGCGGCTAATTGCTTCAAGGAAGGAATACCAAGTTAGTTTGGAAGCTTTGAGAACTCACTATATTTCATCAGGTGACCTTGAGAGAGCGAAATGGGCAGAAGATGAGTTAATTTCCTACCATAGGGTTGGGAAAAACGCGTTTCTTTTGGAACTGGATGTTCCTCCTCCCTCGTTAAAGGGAACTGTGAATATCCCTGAAGCTAACGAACTATACCGCCGGGCAATAACTTATAAAGACAAAGGCTGGGGAACTGATTTTGTAGATAATCAAAGAAGGGCTGAAATTCTGTTTCAGATGATTCTGGGCAACCATGCAACCAGCAACAAGATTTCCGATGCAGCCTATCAATTAGGCGACTTGTATGAAGGGAAAAACTACAAGCAATTCAGGAGAGCGGCGGCATATTATGAGCGCAGTTTTCAGTGGAATCCGTTAACCCAAAATGATGGAAGAATCAAAGCTGCCAGATTATACGACAAAATGTCAATTGATAGGAATAGGGCTATCGAGTTGTATAAAGAGGTGATTCAACACGATACTGACCCGCAGCGTCTTCAGGAAGCTCAGCGAAGGTTGGCGGAATTGGGCGGGAAATAGATTTCAGTCCTCACAAAAAGGATGAAATCGGGGCTCTATCGGTTTTGACCTACTTTTTAGGATACTTTTGGCTAACTCAAGATCTTCTGAAGTTGTTATTTTTAAATTACTTAAACCACATTCGACTAGTCGGACTGGGTGACCAATCGATTCAACCATTTCGGCATCATCCGTCGGGTTGAAACCTGGAATTCTCTTTTCATAAGCTTCAACCAGCCATTCCTTCTTGAATACTTGCGGGGTTTGGGCTAACCATAGGTTTTTTCTTGGAACAGTTACTTCGATATTTCGGGCAGAATCAGCCCTTTTAAGTGTGTGAACAAGAGGCGTAGCTAGTAGGGCTCCACCAAATTCATTTGCATTCTGGAATACACTGTCAATATGTTTGGTTTCAACGCAGGGGCGAACTATATCGTGTATGGCGATATGAGTGGCGTCATTTCGTATAGCCTTTAGGGCTCTTTGGACCGAATCGCATCGTTCTTCGCCCCCATCAATCAATTGGACTTCCAAAAAAGCCAGGTTCGCCTGATACCGTCGCAAAATCATGTCTCTATCTTCTGGATTGATGACCAGGATCATTTGGCATACATCTTCCCGATTGCAAAACAGTTCAACTGTTCGAAGCCAAACGGGCCTCCCATCGAGATCAATGAATTGTTTTTTTTCGTTTTGTGTAAAACGAGAAGATTTGCCAGCCGCCGGAAAAATGATGGATATTTTCATTTGGTTGAGGGCCTTTTATTTCAAACTTGAATGTAGTATGTGATTCGGCTTTGGTTCTATCAATTGGTATAGCGTATTTGTCGTGGGAACCAAAATATTCAAAGTAGAGGCCGGTGCTTTGACATTTGAGCCGTTCATTCAATATGAAGTTTTTATGGACTTTTGACTTGTTGGTTTTGTACTCAGCTTCAAGTTGTAGTGTTGGTCGATTGGAAAAAAGTTAATCCAAATACCAGGGTGTTATTAGAATTAGGCCCTGCTTGAATCTAGTTTGCCCTAACAACCAATTGCCAAACATCTATTATTTTATGGTAGGGCAAATGGTTT
>CAIWHS010000124.1 GCA_903912515.1 uncultured Planctomycetaceae bacterium | reverse complement strand
TGCTTTTCCAATAAACGGTTGTAAAAAATTTTGCCTCATCATTCAGCGCCATTTCATGCCGCTATTTGCTCTTTCACCCGCCCCATCACACGCCAGACGCCTCCAACAGCCCGCGCATGGCCACACCCAGCGCGCTGTTGCCAGGCGTTGTCAAACCCAATCCCAAACCCCGTCCCTCGAGCCAACTTGCAAACTCAGGCGCCGGCCTCAGGCCAAACAACCGCCTCGCGGTGGCGATGTCATGGTGGCTGGTCGACTGGTAGTTCAGCATCACATCATCCGAGCAAGGCACACCCATGAAGTAGTTGCAACCGGCTGCCGTCAGCAGCAGCAACAGGTTCTCGGCCGAATTTTGGTCGGCATCCGCATGGTTGGTGTAACAGACATCCACACCCATGGGCAGGCCCAGCAGCTTACCCACAAAATGATCCTCAAGGCCCGCCCGGGTGATCTGCCTCTCGTTGGCTAAATACTCAGGCCCAATGAAACCAACCACCGAATTGACCAGAAAAGGATCGAACAGCCGCGCCACGCCGTGCGCTCTGGCTTCGCAGGTCAGTTGGTCCATGCCATGGTTCGCTTCGGCCGACAGGGCGCTGCCCTGCCCTGTCTCGAAATACATCACCTGGTGTTCGGGCAAAAAGCCGCCGCGCTTTTGATGGTGCTCCCGCACCCTCTCCCGCCCTTCGGCAAGCAGGGCCAAATCAATGCCAAACGACCGGTTCGCAGCCTCTGTCCCCGCCACCGATTGAAACAGCAAATCGAGCGGTGCCCCCTTGTTCAGCGCCGCCAATTGCGTGGTGATATGCGCCAAGCAGCAAGCCTGCGTCGGAATGCCGGCGGTGCTTATGAGTTGGTCCAGCGTGCCCAAAATCGAACCCACCGTGTCCACCGATTCGCTAGCCGGGTTCACACCAATCACCGCATCACCCGAACCAAGAACCAACCCCTCCACCGTGGCTAACAAAATAGCCCCCACATCATCCGATGGATGGTTCGGCTGTATCCGCGCGCCCAAAACACCCCACTGGCCCAGGGTGTTTCGACACCGCGTCACCACCCGCAACCGGCTGGCCCCATACACAAGGTCCTTGCTGCTCATCAGCATCGCTAGCGCCGCCGCCGCCTCGGGTGGCAGCATCCGGCCCTGCCTGGCGATCTCATCCACCCCGGCACTGTCACCCAGAACCCTCTCCCGCAATTCCCCCACTGTCAGCGAATTCCACGCGCCAAGCTGGCCCGCGTCGTGGCATAAAGCCGCGCTCACCGCATCATCATCCGGGCAAAGTAACGGTTTGTTGACAAAATCGACCAAAGGCACATCCGCCAAAGCCACCTTGGCAGCGGCCCGCTGGCGATGGCTATGCGCCGCCACCCCAGCCAACTGGTCGCCCGATTTCTCCTCGCTGGCACGGCCCAGCAGTTCCCGCAAATCGGCAAAAACAAACCGTTCAGAGCGTATCGTCGCTTGGTAAGCCATGGTTTCGCTTAGCGCCCCGCGCCTATCACCTGGTGTGGTGCCGTAACCTCCAGCCCGCGCTCATCCACCACCGCCAACTCAAATACCAAAGGCGATATATCAGGCAGCACCGCGCTCACCACACCGTTTTCAACCTTTGCAGGCGCGCTCTTCCAGTCGCGTTTCTGCCACGGCCCTTCCGCCTTGGCATAGTGCAAATACGCCTTCACCACCGGAGAAGGCGAGGCAACCTTGGCTTTGGCTGTGCCAGCCTCCACCACCATGGCCGAAACCGTTGCCAGCCCCTTGCCACCCTTCAGAAAGCTGTCCAAAAAAGTGTCCACCTCGGCAAATGTCCAGATATGCCCGTGTGGCAAACGCACCCGCAAGCAAATGGTCTTGGGGGCCTTCACCAAGCTGTAAGTCTTCTGGTAACTGCCCATGGTGTAGGCGAAATCATTGGTCCCATTGATGAACAACATCGGGCACTTGGCCCCTCCCACATATGCGGATGGATCAAACGCCGCCACCCAGCGGTCGCGCCTGGCCGCGTCAACCCCATCAAAACGCTCGGGCTTCCAGTAGCTGTCCTCGTGCAAAAACCCGCATCCATACACAGGGGCGGCAGCCTTGAGCCGGTCATCAATGCCCGCCACAATGCAAGTGAGGTACCCTCCCCACGAGATCCCGGTCACTCCCACACGGTTGGCATCCACCTCTGGCAAACCAGCCAGCAGCGTGTGCGCCCGCAGCACATTGGCCACAGCGTGGTAGGTCCACATCTCTTTGCGGGTCGCGGCTGTGAAGTCCCTGAATTTGGTCTCATCCGACTGGTCCGGTCCGCCATCCGCCAACCGCTTGCCATCTTCGCCATTGCCCGATAGATCCATCGCGATAGCGCAATAACCCCGCTTCGCATGGTGCGTCGCCCATTCCCTGAAGGCTTTGCCCCCGCCACCATGCACCAGCAGCAGCGCAGGGTTCTTGCCTCCAGTTGCCGGGCGGGCATACCAGGCGAACACCCGGGTCGGCTTGCCCTGGTAGCTCTCACCGCTGTAATGAACCGTCCCCACCTCCACGCCATCCTGCCGGGTTGGCTCACCCCACACCGCCTCCACCCGCGCCTTTTTCAGCGCGGGAACATCCCACACCCCGTCGGCAATGGCAGCCTGATCCATACACCCAAGCGTCAGCACCCAGATCAAAAGCAGCATGAATAGCACCCTTAAAAAAGCTCGTGAATAGGCGAACCGTTATAAACAATCGGCACAGGCCTGCCCGTGCCGTCGAGATACTCCGCGTCGAGCGGCACTCCAAAATGCTGGTAGATGGTGGCCGCCAAATCGGCCGCATGCACAGGCCGGGTGGCAATCTGGCCCCCATCCGGCTCGGTAGAACCAATCACTTGCCCGTGCCTCAGCCCGCCGCCCGCCATCAGCATCGAGGCCACTATGGGCCAATGGTCCCGTCCGTCGCTGCTATCCTGGGTGCCAATCTTGGGCGTCCGCCCAAACTCCCCCATCGCAATCACCAAGGTCTGGTCCAAAAGGCCCCGCTGCCGCAAATCTTCCACCAAGGTGGTCACCAAATGGTCCAGCACCGGCAACAGCGGCTTCAAACCCTTCTCAATGCCACCATAGGGAGGGATATTATCGCCGTGAGTGTCCCAGGTGCCACTCGCGGTGTGGTAGCTCAAATCGAGCGTCACAAAAGACACCCCCGCCTCCACCATCCTGCGGGCTAGCAAAACCTGCTGGCTCCACAAGTGGCTGCCATAACGCTCGCGGGTAGCCGCCGGTTCCTGCTCCAGGTCGAGTGCCTGCTGCATCCGCCGGCCTGTCAGCAGTTCCAGCGCCTGGCGGGTGTGCTGTTCCAGTCCCGCCGTCGGGGCCTCCGCCCGCTCCAGGTGCGAACGCAACGCGTTGAAACGCTCCGACAAACCACGACGGTCCGCAAGCCGCTCATGGCTGATGTTGGCGGGCAGTTGAAATAGCGCAGGCGCGCTCAGCTTGCCAGAATCTTTGCCCACCATGTCATAGACAGGCAGCCTGCAGGCCGTTTGCGCTTGGAACGGATCATAGGCCCGCCCCAGATACCCGCCAAAGGCAAGGTGGCTGCGCGAACGCATGAAGGTCGCATAGGCCGGCACCAGCGGGTGGTTGGCCCCCCGAAGCTTGGCCACATGCGAGCCTATGGCCGGATAATGCACCGCTTGGGGGTTGGTCCGGGCCTCGGCAAGCACATTTCCAGTTTGGAAAACCGTGTTCGGCTCGTGGTTGCTGCCATGCGCATCGAGCGAGCGCACCACTGTGAACTTGTCCAGCATCGCCGCCAGCTTGGGCAAATGCTCGCACACCTGCACGCCCGGCAAACGCGTGCGTGTCACGCCAAAAGGCCCCCGGTTCTCCACCGGCCGGCCCGGCTTCGGATCGAGTGTGTCAATATGGCTGGGCCCGCCTGCCAGCCACAACAGAATCACGCTTTTGCCTTGGGCTTTGCCTGTCGCCCCCATGGCCTGCTGGCGCAACAGGTCCGGCAAAGTAAGACCGCCCACACCCGCCAGGCCCGCCTTCAAAAAATTTCGCCTCGAGCCAACGACCAAACCCTCCCGGATCCGGGGGTTGAGAAACTCAAAGGCATGGGCTTGGTGGGACACGATCACCCCAGGCGCTGTGGGAATATAGCCTGCCCGTACAGGTTACCCACCAAGATCCACCGCCGCAACGCACCCAGGGGCTGTAACTTGGCAAAAAAACCTGCTGCCAGCCACAACCGGGCATAGAGCCAGCTTCCCGATCCCAAGTATCATGGATCAATCATCAGACTGTTCAGGCAGGAGTATCTCCCATGCGTCCTTTGGTAGCGCTAGCGCTGATCTTTTTCGCCCAAGGCCTATTCCTGCGCGCCCAAAACGAGGGCCAAGCCCGCCTGCCCGACCCCCAAAAGCTGCTCGAAGCCGAAAAGTTTTGGCAAAACCGTGATTTTTCCTGGTACCGCCAAAACATCCCCTTCTTCGAATGCCCCGATAGCGACATCCAAACCACCTGGTATTACCGCTGGGAACTCCTCACCCGTCACCTCACCTACGGTTCCCCCAATTCCGGCTACTCATTCACCGAGTTCATCGACCGACCCTTTTGGTCGGGGGCCTATGGTGCCATCAGTTGCCCCGCCGGCCACCAATTGCAAGAGGCCCGCTGGCTGAAAGATCGCCGCTACGCATGGGATTACGCCCGCTACTGGCACCGCACCCCAGGCGCCCAGCCCCGCAACTATTCCACCTGGCTGGCCGATGCCACTTGGGGCGTTCACCGTGTTCACCCCAACGAAACCGAACTGCTGGGCCTCTTGCCAGACCTGGAGCGCAACCACCAGGGCTGGCGCAAACGCCATTTCGATCCAGCCGCCGGCCTCTACTGGCAAACCGGCCACGACGATGGCATGGAATTCAACATCAACAGCCGTCAAACCCTCGACATCCTCCGCGGGGCCCCCAGCTACCGCCCCACCCTCGCCACCTACCTCTGGGCCGATGCCCTCGCCATCGCCCGGGTTGCCGACCTCGCGGGCGACACCGACAAGGCCAAAGCCCTCCGGGCCGAGGCCGCCGGGGTCAAGGAAAACCTGCAAACCAAACTGTGGGATCCGCGACGCCAGTTCTTTTTCCCCATGCTCAAGAACGATGAGGTCGACAAAGAGGGTGTCAAAATGAAGGCCGGTAGCCTCACCTACCAGACCGGCAAACACGCCGGCAGCGACAAAGGCCGCGAGCTCATCGGCTTTGTCCCCTGGCAGTTCGGCCTGCCAGATAGCGACAAGGGCTTCGAGAAGGCATGGGCCAAGCTGATGGACCCCGACGGCTTCCTCGCCACCTATGGACCCACCACTGTCGAGCGCAAAGACCCCATGTACCTGCTGCAAAAATGGTGCTGCTGGTGGAGCGGCCAGTCCTGGCCCTATGCCACCGCCCAAACCTTGCAAGCCATGGCCAACCTGCTGATCGATTACCCGCAATCGGTCGTCTCGCGCGATGATTATGTCAAGCTGCTCACCACATACGCCAAAACACATCGTAAAAATGGCAAACCCTACCTGGCCGAGGCCGCCAATCCCGACACCGGCTCCTTCGAGGGCCACGATGGCTACAACCACAGCGAGCACTACTTCCACTCCTGCTACTGCGATCTGGTCATCACGGGCCTGGCCGGTTTCCGCCCGGGTGACGATAACTCCCTGACCATCAACCCGCTGGCACCCGCCTCGTGGGACTATTTCGCCCTGACCGAACTGCCCTACCGCGACCACCGACTCAACCTTCTGTGGGACAAAACAGGCGATCGCTACGGCCTGGGCAAAGGCCTCCATCTCCTCCTCGGCGGAAAAGTGGTCGCCACCCGGCCCGACATGGGCAAACTCGAGGTCCGCCTGCCCGAGTCACCAAAAATCAAACGCCGGGCCGATCCAGTCAACTTCGCTGTCAATAACGATGGCAACTATTACCCCCGCGTCAGCGTCTCTTCCACTGCCGAGGGCACCGTGGGCGCCCTCCATGATGGCAACGCCTGGTACGACCGCACACCACCCAACCGTTGGGTCGCCGCAGCCGGCAAAGAGGCCGACACCCTCATCATCAACCTCGGCACACCTCGCCAGATCGATGAGGTGGCCCTGCACCTTCTCGAAGACGCCGAGCTGGGCATTGTCGCGCCCGACAAAATCATTCTCGAAGTGTGGGATGGTGCCAACTGGAAAGCCATCGATGGCCGCGAGCGCCAACCCGCCTCACCGATGGGCCGCATGGCCAACCATATTTTCCTCGACCCCATCCAAATCACCCGCGCCCGCCTCACGCTCACCCACCCCCCAGCCAAACGCTGCGGCCTCACCGAACTCGAATTCTGGGGCCAGGCTGCCAAACCGGTCTCGCCACCACCTCCGCCCGCCGGCAACCTGGCCTTCAACCCCTCGGGCAAAGGTTTCCCCAAAGCCACCGCCAGCCACACCTCACCCTTCGACAAGGTCGAACGCGCCAACGACGGCATTGTCGTCTTCGGCCCTCAACCCAACAACCGCTGGACAAGCTACGAATCCAAAAACCCCACCGACTGGCTCGAGATCGATTTCGGCGCTCCCAAAAAGTTCAGCCGGGTCGAACTGGCTCTCTACGATGACCGTGGCGGCGTGCAGGCCCCGCAACTATTTGCCCTGGAAGTCTGGGACGGAACCGCCTGGCAACCACTCCAAAACGAACGCCGCGACCCCGCCAAACCCACGGGTGGCCAATACAACAGTGTGCGCTTCAAGCCCGTCGAGGCAACAAAGCTCCGGGTCACCTTCACCCACAAAGGCCCATCCAGAAGCGGCCTCTCCGAGATTTTTGTCTGGGAATGACCAACCCACCCAAACAACCGTTTGCCCTTGTCCTAGCCCAACGATGAATTTTAAAACGAAAGGTAAACCTGGAATCTTTTCGTCTGAGGCGGCCCTTGGCATGAAATCTACTGTTGGCAAGTTGGCCCTGGTACTGGCTTTAGGTAATCTGGCCCTCGCCCCGGCAAGCGCACAGGGCCCCTTTCGGGGGGCCAACTCCCAAAGGCCAGCAGGCTCTCCCTGGCCCTTGGCACGGCCCTCGCGCATCTATGTTTCACCCTTTCATCTCGATCCTCAAGTCGCCGCCAAATTGGCCCAAGAGGCCGCTGCCAATCCCGCCAATTCCCTGCGTAATAGTGCCGATTCACGGCCCCGCGTGGCGGATGCCCTCACCGGCAACGACCGCTCCGCCCCAGTAGGGGAAAATATCGCCAAGCAGTTGGTCAAAGACCTCAACGAGGCCAAGGTTCCGGCCGTCTACTGGTCCCAGCCAACACCTCCCCCGCAAGATGGCTGGCGCCTGACCGGCCAAGTGGTCGCCCTCGACGAAGGCCACAAGGCCGCCCAAAATGTGATCGGTCTGGGTGCGGGCAACAAGAAGGTGGCGGTCGATGTCGCCCTGGCCGATCCGAACACGGCAGCCGGCCAACCGTTTTTCCTCATCGACACCTCGGACAAGGGCAGGCACATGCCCGGTGCCGCCCCGCTTGCATTGATCCGCGGCTTCAATCCCATCTCCCTCGCCACCAAAATGGTCGCCTCCGAGTCGGGCGTGAAAGACATTTCCCAGCAAAACAAAATTGCTTCGCAAATATCCAAGGAAATCATCAATTCCATGAAACTGCACGGCCAAGCCCCCGGCCGATAATCTGGCCAAGGCAAAAAACTAAAACCGTCAAAAAGGTCTTAAATATACTATAAGCCCCAAAAAGGGCGAAATAACCTGGCCCAGGGCGATACCCTGGGTATCCATTCATTCGATGTCTGTTTTTTTGGCCACAAAACCAGGTGAAAGTGGTTGGTCATCAGGCAATAACCAATCACACGCAGGGGCGCTTTGCTGTTTGCTTCCAGCATCAGCCCAATAAAATCGCCAAAATCCTCTTCTTCGTCAAAACCTCGCCCTATCCATTGCCCCAATCAAAGGCATGGTAAAAATAATCGCCACGCAAGGCTCTGGTTGTTCCAGACAGTCCCAAGCCCCGGCTCAATGACTCTTCCAAAAAACAGGCATGCCCAACCTTTTCAAGCAACCCTGAAAATTTTATGAAAGAGAGACATTGTGGTACACTTCCTGCACATCATCGCACTCATTGAGCATGCCAAGGAATTTCTCAAACGTGGCCATTTCTTCTACCGAAAGCGTCTTTGACTCCTTCGGAAGAAAAACAATCTCCTGAACATCCAATTCCAGCTTGGGGAATGCCCCGAGCAAAGCGGTTTTGGCGTTGTAAAATTCGGCCGGAGGGGCAAAGACGGTGATTGAGCCATCCTTGCTTTCCACTTCCTCAATGGCGACATCGGCGGCGAACATGGCCTCCAGCACTTTGTCTTCATCACTGCCAGCGAATGAAATCACCGCCAAATGATCAAAAAACATTGTCACAGATCCCGGACTGGACAACTTGGACCCGGTCTTGGTGAAGCAACTGCGAACTTCGGAAATTGTACGGGCGCTATTGTCGGTCAAGCAGTCGACGATCACAAGAGAACCGCCAGGACCAAAACCTTCATAACGCGCGGGCTGATAGTTCTCGCCTCCCGTGCCAGAGGCTTTCTGAATCGCCTTTTCAATCACATGGCTGGGAACATTCTCACGCTTGGCCCGATCAATCACACTGCGCAGAGTTGGATTCGCATGCGGGTCGGGTACCCCATTTTTGGCCGCCATGTACAATAGCTTGCTATATCTGGAGTAAAGCTTTGAATTGTAGGCGGCGGTTTTGAAGATTGAGTACTTGCGCTTCTCGAAAATCCTGCCCATATAAAACCTGCCTCTCTAACTTTCCAAAAGTACCCGATTTAAGTGGTTCCGACCACGCCTGCTAACCCCAACTACTCCATTCAGATCATAATACCGCTATTTTGCCCGGCTGTCGCCACAATGGCGCACAGCCTGAGCGAACGCGCTGGCGGTGAATGCAGGCATTCATCCTACCTGCCACTCATCCAGACCACCCCTCCACCCACAGACATTCCCCTTCACTCACCTCAGGAGCTGCATTTCCGCTGGTCTGCGGGCAACCCAGATCACTCAACGCCATGAGTGGCCAATGTTTTTTCGCCCCACGTACTACCCAAGCGGGCGACCGGGCAAATGCAGCGGCACAGAGTGGCCGATCAGACTCGAAAACCGAAGCCCCGCCGCTTGTCCGGGTCATCTTGGCTCGCTTTTTGGGCCTTTTTGCTTGGGTATAGGTACCTGTCCACTTTGGCTGCCTCCATCAAGCTGTCTTCTTCGCAGGAGCCAGCGGCATTGGAAACAGACGACCCAGCAGAACATGAGTCGGATAAAAGAGGCATGTTGGCAACACCAGCATCAGCAAGCCAAGGTAAACCAGCGGCGGCATCCACGCTTGAGCCTTCTGGTCGCTGAAACCATGCACATAGTTGATGTTGACCGGCGGATTCAGGTTATCTTCCGGAACCGGAGGAGCCGGCATCCAAAAGAAACAGACCAGCATCAAGCCCCACGCCAGCAATGTCCACGTGATGAACGCCCGCCGATCATAACCCAGCAGGCGGATTAACCAAATCAGCATGATCGGCAACCAAAAGTGGAAAAACGAAAGCCCACGCGTGAACAAAGTATTCTGCGGATCGAACATGTACTCAGTCATCCCCGTCAAAGCCAGTCCGAACAACTGGCCCGGGAAATCAACTTGCCAAAGCAACTGCGGCAACAAGATCCCGACCGCCGGCATCGACACCAGCAACGCGCGCTCACACCAAACAGCCACCAGCGTCATGAGCAGTGCAACATCACAGAAGTACAAAAAGTTTGTCAGCCCATACGCCAGCGTCACCACCGGCACGCCCATCCATAGCGCGTCGAAGGTGGTGGTGCCACCGGCGACGGGGAACGGATCGAGTGCGTGGTTATTTCCCGGCCAACCTGCGGGCGACAGGGTACGGGGTGATGAATCTGGTCAGCATCTCCTGCGGCGGGCTGGCCGAATGGAGTTTTGGCAAGCTGCCTGACCAGGACGCTTCGGAATCGCTGATTTTTGCCACCTTCTCAGCGCTGGCCCTGGTGGCTGGCCTGCTCGTGCTGTGCATCCGGCCCAGAAGCCCGGTCAAACTGGAGCAGATGGCGGGAAGCCATTTGTCACCAGGCAGTTCCTGAAGTAGCGAAAATACCAGCAACGCCCTGAATCCGGTATGGACAGCCTTGCCGACCGGTTATGCTGCTGGCATGACTGAACCCGAAAAATCCCGACGCCTGGTGGGTGTGATTGGCCTGGGCCTGATGGGCACCGCCATCACCGGACGCCTGCTGGAACTGGGCTTCCTCCCCGTGGTGTGGAACCGTAGTCCCGACAAGGCCTTGCCTTTGGTTGCCCAGGGTGCGCGCTGGAGCGACAACCCCCTGGCCGAATGCGACCGCGTCATCATCAGCCTGTTCACCAGTGACATCGTCGCCGAAGTCCTGGAGCAAATGGGTTCGGCCCTGCGGGCTGGGCACTATCTGATCGATACCACCACCGGCGAACCCGATGTGGTGCTCCGCCTGGGGCAGCGGCTGGCCAGCCGGGGAGTGCATTATTGCGATGCGCCCATCTCTGGTTCCAGCGAACAGACCCGCCAGGGCGAGGCCACCGTGCTGGTGGGTGGTGATGCCGAAACCCTGACCGCCTGCGCCGATTTGTGGCCTGTCCTGGGATTCCAGACACACCACTGCGGGCCGTTGGGGGCCGCCTCGCGCATGAAACTGGTCACCAATCTGGTGCTGGGTCTCAATCGGGCAGCGCTCGCCGAGGGCCTCGCCTTCGCCAGAGCCATGGGTGTTGATCCGGCCGCCGCCCTGGGGGTGCTCCGCGCCAGCGCGGCGCAATCGAAGGTGATGGAGGTGAAAGGGCAAAAAATGGTGGCGAACGATTACAGCGTCCAGGCCCGCCTCAGCCAGCACCGCAAGGATGTGGAGATCATCCTCCGCGAGGGGACAAACCGCGCCCTGGGGTTGCCGCTTTCCGAAGCGCATCTCTCATTGCTGCTGCAGGCGGAAGCCGAGGGGCTGGGCGAACTCGACAACAGCGCCATCGCCAAGCTGTGGCGGATTGATTCATGACAGCGACACCCCTCTCGGCCAACGCGCGCGCTTTTGTGCTGGTAGCGGTTTTTTTGGGCCTGCTGTTCGATGGCTTTGAATTGGGACTAATGCCGGTGGCCTCTCTGTCGGTCTCCCGGTCCCTGCTGGGTGATGCCTTCACGCCGGCCTCCGGGGGTGACTGGTTCGCGCGTTTCACCGCCGCGCTGATGCTGGGCGCGGCGGTGGGTGGCATTTCCCTCGGGGCCCTGGGTGACCGGATCGGCCGGGCCCGGGCCATGGGTGTCAGCATCCTCTTCTACTCCATCTTTGCTGCACTGGGAGGCGCCGTGCGCACCCAGGAAGAGATGCTTTTGTCGCGCTTTCTGGTGGGCCTGGGTGTGGGCGGCATGTGGCCCAACGGAATAGCTCTGGTCAGCGAGTGCTGGCAAGGCGCTTCGAAGCCGCTGGTAAGCGGCGTGATGATGGCGGGCCTGAATGTTGGCATTTTACTGCTGTCGCAACTGGCGCGCCTCTGGCCCATCACTGCCGATGCCTGGCGCTGGATTTTCCACCTGGCCGGCTTTCCAGCGGCCCTGGGGCTGCTGGTTCTCTGGTTGTTGCCCGAATCCCCCCGCTGGCTGGCCAGCCGGGGCGATACCCGCCCGGCCAATGCACCGCTGCGAACCCTGTTCAGCCCGGATCTTCTGCGCCATACCGTCATGGGTGTGCTGCTCAGTTCCATTCCCATGGTGGGTGCCTGGGCGGCTAGCAAATGGATGATCCCCTGGGCCGACCAGGTGGCCAAAAATATCGACCCCGGCTACAAGGCAGCCATCCAGGGGTGGTGGTCGCTGGGGGCCATTGCCGGCAGTGTGTTGGGTGCCCAACTGGCGGTCTGGCTGGGCCGACGGGTCAGTTACTGCGCCATCAGCCTGGCCGCCCTGATCAGCACCGTGGCGCTGTTCCAACTGTCAGCACCACTGGAACCGGGCTTCCAGGCCATCGTGCTAGCGCAGGGCATTGCCTCGACGCTGTTTTTCGGCTGGCTGGCGGTCTATCTGCCAGAACTCTACCCCATCCATGTGCGCGCCACCGGTAGTGGCATGGCCTACAACACCGGTCGCTTCGCCACAGCCTTTGGCGTTTTGGCGGCGGGAGCATTGTTCACCGCGCTGGGCGGCAGTTACCCACGGGTGGGCACCGCCATGGCCTGCATTTATGGCTTGGGTATCATCGCCATCTGGTGGGCACCCGCCACCGATTCCCTGGAGAAAGCAGCATGAATATTCACGCTTCCCTGATCTGCCTCTGTTGTGTAAGCCCTGGGGCTGGGCTTCACTAGCCACAACAGCACCCTGGTGATCACCCACGCTGGCAAGCCGTTGGGCACTTTTGTGCCCACCAACCGGGAAACCCTGCGGCCTCATTTCGCCAACCTGCACGCTCCCGGCGGCACGCAGGTCACCCGCAACCAGCCACAAGTGCCGGGGCAGTTGCAGGATGTCTAAAGTGGACCCCAACCATTGGACAGTTTTTTGCCGTTTCTTAGCTTCGGAAATTCCCCTGGGTATATCCTTAGTTCCAGTCACCCAAGCATGATTTTCGCCCCGTGACCCTCACCCTGTCGTGGGGTTGCGGGGCGAAATATCATGCGCCAGCCTTCCGTGCTACTGATGATCCGTTCATTCGGTGTATCTCCATCGGGCTTTTGTAGCCCAACGACTAATACGGTCTCATCTCACCATAAAACCTGAAGTAGTTTTTCAATCCCTCCCGCAATTCCTTTGGGCTGCAATAACCTTTCAGATACACGTCCTCGTACTTCACCATCCGCCACAGCCTTTCCACGAAGATGTTGTCAAAGCACCTTCCCTTGCCATCCATGCTCAGCCTGACCCCGGCACCCTCGACCGCCCTTATAAAGGCGTTGCTCGTGTACTGAACCCCTTGGTCCATATTGAAAATGGCCGGATTGCCCATCGACAGCGCCTGCTCCAACATCTCCAGGCAGAATGAGCTTTCCAGGCTGTTGGACACCTTCCAGGACACCACATACCGGCTATACCAATCCAACGTGGCGGCAAGGTACATGAATCCCTCCCGCATGGGGATGTAGG
>CAIWHS010000123.1 GCA_903912515.1 uncultured Planctomycetaceae bacterium | reverse complement strand
CCTTGGCGGCATCAATGTGGCCGCTGGCGATGTCACAGGCGACGGCAAAGCCGACATCATCACCGGTAGCGGCGTGGGTGTCTCCCCCCATGTGGTGGTGTTCGACAGCGCCACCGCACAGGCCATCTACTCCTTCTACGCCTACCTGCCCCAGTTCAAGGGCGGCGTGAATGTGGGTGCCGGCGATGTGGACAGCGACGGCAAGGCCGACATCCTCACCGGCGCGGGCCCCGGCGGCGATCCCCATGTGAAGGTCTTCAGCGGTGCCGATGGCACCCAGAAACAATCCTTCGACGCCTTCGCGGTTGATTTCAACGGCGGTGTCAGCGTGGCCAGCGCCGACCTTAACCAGGATGGCAAGGCCGACATCATCGCCGGCACCCAAACCCAGTCCGCCCAGGTCAAGGCCTTCAACGCCACCGACCTCAGCGTCCTTGACGATTTCTTCGCCTTCCAGGGTGCGGTAGGCGTTTGGGTGGCTGGGAAGTGAATCAATTTAACAGGACTTCTTCCATATTAGTTATCCATTACTTAATTCTAAATTCATGAAAGGGGACTCTATAATGTTTTGGCACGCACTCACCAAGCGTTTTTCCCGTATCGGCAAGCCTGTGAGCCCTCGCAGGATAATTCCCGCCCTGACGAAGCTGGAAGATCGCCTCACTCCGGCGACGGTTCACCTGTACCCAGGCGGAAATCTCCAAACCAACAATCCCTTTGCTGACAAGTTATTAGCCATCATTCACGGCGGACTTATGACCGTGGGGCAGGATTACCAAGGCAAGGCTATTGATTTCAACAAGGATGGCTCCGCTGACTTGCTGACCCAGACCGCCACATACATCACCTCCCCAGACCAAGGCAAAGAGCCAGTGGTTGCATCCATTCAAGGGTTGCCCTTGCTGGCTATTGGCGATTCCGGACTGTTCGCCCAAACCACGGTATATCTGTCCACCACTCAATCATCACCCTACACGCCAGGCGCCGGTGGCCTCGCCGTAGTCGACTGGAATCAGGACGGCAACCAAGACATCCTCACCCTGTTTAATGACGCCGCTGGGGTGGTTGAATACAGGCTTCTTGAAAACGATGGGCTAGGGGTCTTCAGACAGGCTCAGTTCCAGCAACTAATCCAGACAAAGGCTGTGAATTTTAATAATAACCAGATTTGTCTGGGAGACTTCAACGGGGACGGGGCCCCTGACATCGTGGTGCCTGCCGGATTGAACCGAGGCGAATTCACCATCTACCAGGGGGAGTTGGTTTCCGGCAAATGGACCGGGCTTTTCAACCTGACAACCGGCAATGCTATCCAGGTGGGCACATCCACCGGGGTCTACGACGATAACGCCAACTCCATTTTGCCTATCGCCACTGATCTCAACGGTGATGGCAAGCTCGATATCGCAGTCAAGGGCTCCGGCAGCTTCGCGAACCTGTTTATCAACGATGGCTCCGGAAAATTCTCCCTGACTCCCAGCCTGAAATTGGCGACGATCAACGGCCAAAATGCCTTTAACATTATTTCAGGCGACCTCAACCACGATGGCAAAAATGATCTGATCATCAGCAACAATAGCCGGAATATAGTCGAGGGAAAAACCTTGAACGGGCAGATGACGGGTTATCTGAACGAAACACCCGGGCCCACCGCAGGCAATCCGGTTTTCGGTGCTCCCTACGGCGTGGGTGGAACCACCGTGGCTTTCAGCCAAATGGCCCTGGGCGACATGAACCTGGATGGAAACATCGACCTGGTCGCCAGCCAGCAAAAGCAAGATGGCTTTCTGTTCAATGTCCTTGAAAATGATGGCACGGGCCATTTCACCCGAAACCACATCTTTGTCGGTTACAACAAGGCCGACAGCACCCAGTCCGGCATCGCCTTGGCCGACTGGAACCTCGACGGCCAACTGGATGTGGCATTAGTTTCCGGCTGGGATGGTACCAAGACGGTATCCAACAATCAACTCACCCAAAGTATCGGCGTGTCAATCAACGCGACCTTTACCGCCCCGGGAGTGCAACCCGCCACCCTGCCACCCGCTACCGTGGGTTTGCCCTTCAGCTTTCAACTCACCCCAACTGGCGGGGATTCCACCCTGCCTTACGCTGTTTCGGTCGATCCCAACAACAATCCCTTGCCACCCGGGCTGTCGGTTTCACCCGGCGGTTTGATATCCGGCACCCCAACCCAGTACGGGCCCTTTCAGGTGCAATTCCTGGTCTCACAATCGAACGGTTTGCGCGGAACTACTCTCAGTTACCTTCAGGTCACCAATGCCCAACCTGGCGTGCTGACCATCAGCCCGGCCACGCTGCCGAACGCGACAGCGGGCACGGCCTACAGCCAGCAATTGTCCACCACGGGCGGCACTGGCACAGTCAATTACGCCATCGATGCGGGTGCGCTGCCT
>CAIWHS010000122.1 GCA_903912515.1 uncultured Planctomycetaceae bacterium | reverse complement strand
CCCCTGCCAAGGCCCAGCCGAGAACGGCTGAATCAACATGGCTTTCATGGCGATTATAATCAAATAGCTGTTCGGATTCAGTGTTAACTGCCACAAGCGCTTTATCAAGGGCTGATAGCCTATTGTGCCCCTCGTTGGCACTGGTTTCGGCCAAGCTACAAAACAGATTATCGACTACCGATTCAGAGATTCGGGGAGTGATTTCAGTGATCAGCCCCATCCCCGTATGCGTACTCACCTGAATGGGAGCGGGGGCCGCTGGTGCTGGAGCCACCAGGTTAGCATCCTGCATTAGGTGCTCTGTCAGAGGCATACCATTTAGGGGCCTCACCATTAGGGGAGCTGGATTAACGCGGCCTTCAAGGCTTTCCAAACCACCTAGGCCCTGCTTACCAACCATACCGTGGTGCAAACCAGAACCCATTGCTCCGGAGGTTACTCCCTCAAGGGTGCGCAAGGTGATTAAACTCAACCATCGGAAGCAACCAAGAAGTGTCTGAAGCATGGCCTTCCCCCGAGTGTGCCTATTCCCTTGAAGAAAAATCGTCCAATTCGATCGGCCAACTTGAGAAATTCACCCCTAAAGCCGGCAAAGAAGGAATTTTGGACACCAATGGGTCACTCCCAAGGAAAATCTTGTGTATCCTGCGCATTTTAGTTCAGCAGAATGGTCGCGGGGTTAGATTGGAACGGCAACCAGTGCACTGTCATACGCGGGCATTATGCGGACAAAGGGAATTGCAATCCTTCTGACCCGCTCAACCCCACCCAAAAAGTAGATGGCTTGGGCAGGCCGAGGAATGGCATGCCACACTGCCACCCCCTTCGTCCGATGGAAACATTGATACTCACCGCGCACGGCAGGAGGCCGCCGCCCTATGTTTCCAGTCAATCGTCGGGCCTTGTTGAAAACCGTGGCGGCAACCGCCCCTTTGGCATTCGCTTCCCCTGCCGAAGCCCGGGTCACCCGGGCAGGCCATGTGCGGGGGATTCTCACCGGCGCCAAAGCGTTGGTTGATAGCCTGCAGGCAGAGGGGGTGGGGTGCGTATATGGCATACCCGGTGCCCAAGCCAACGAATTTTGGGACACCATGAAGCAGAAGGGCTTGCCCTATCTGCTCTGCACGCACGAATTCGCAGCGGCGACCATGGCGGATGGCTATGCCCGCAGCACGGGGATGCCCGGAGTGCTTGCAGTGGTTCCAGGCCCCGGCGCAACCAACGCCTGCACAGGCTTAGGTGAGGCTCTGCTTGACAGCGTACCCTTAGTCGCAATCGTGGGTGATGTTGCGAGGGGCGAAAAATATCGTCCATTCCAAGTCCATGAAATCCCAGTCCATTTGGTGCTTGAAGGGGTATGCAAGAAAGTACTTCGCATCACCTGCGTGGAGGAAATCCCGCAGATTATTCACGAAGCTTTTCGGGTGAGCCAAGAGGGCGAACCAGGCCCGGTTGCGGTGATGGTCCCCTACACCATCTTGATTGATAGCGCCCACTTCAACGCTCCCCCCGAAGGCGCGCCGCGACGGTTCTGGTCTGACGATGCGTTTGCGCGGGCGGTGAATTTGCTGGCATGCAAGGACAGGCGAATCGGAATCTATGCCGGGTTGGGATGCATGGACCACGGCGGCCTTTTGACAGAAGTGGCCGAGATGCTTCAGGCACCTGTTGCAACCAGTGTGTCAGGCAAGGGGGCGATAGATGAGTCCCACTCCCTGGCCGTGGGTTGGGGATATGGACCGGCGGGAACTCAAGTAGCGGAAGAAATCTTCGCTGGAGTGGACACAATCTTGGCCATTGGCGTTCGGTACAGTGAGGTGTCGACTGGGTTTTATTCCATTCCCCAAAAACCATATCTGGTGCATGTCGATGCCTGCGAGGACAACCTGGAACGGGTGGTTCCCACCACCGTTGCAGTTCATGCTGATAGCGGCTTGTTCCTGGGGGCGCTTCTGGGAGAGTCAGCCAGGCTTACCCGATGCAACAACCCTGCATTGCCGGCCAACATCGCGGGGGCTAAGGCCCGCCAATTGGCCAGCCATCAAGCCAGTCACTCCCATCCCCGTAAGGGAAGTGGCGGCGTGGACCCGATGCAGTTGATTTTGGCCATGAACGAGGCAAAGCGGGATGACTCGCTTGTGTTTGTCGATGTGACTGTGAGCGAGCACTGGGCGGCCGAGGCCTTCACTGTCCGTCAACCAAGAACCTATTTCAACCCAACCGACAACCAGGGAATGGGCTGGTCCATACCGGCGGCGATTGGAGCCCAGCAGGTGCACCGAGACCGCCAGGTTTTCACCCTGACTGGCGACGGGTGCTTTTTAATGGCCGGCCAGGAAATCAGCACAGCAGCGCGTGAATGCTTGCCTGTAAAGTTCTTTGTCCTCGACGATCACGCCTACCATTATATGCAACTTTTACAGAGCGCTGCCTACGACCGGACAACAGCGACGCATCTGGCCAAACTCGATTTCGAGGCTTTGGCCCGCGGTTACGGCGTGGGGTATCGCGAGATAGGGCCAGGTGACGACCTATGCGCGGAGGTGTCCGACATTCTGGCCCAGCCCACGCCCATTTTGGTGCGAGTGATCACCGAATACACCAGCAGGCCGGTGCGCTGGTTGGCTGCCACGAAGTCGCGCTACACCACCGAATTGTCGGTGGGCCAAAAAGCGCGATTCGCCGCTCGGTTGGGCGTGCGGTCTCTACAAATTCGCGATTTCAGCGACTGACCCTGAACAGTCTGTTCAAAAGGGGGGTGTGAAGCGTGCTACCTGTTGTCATCGTGGGGGGTGGACTGGCCGGGCTCAACTGCGCCCGGGTGCTTCACAAGAATAATGTCCCTTTTTTGCTGTTCGAGGCGGGTCACGAATGCGGTGGCCGCGTCACCACCGAATTCGTCGACAATTACCGACTGGATGTTGGATTCCAGGTCTTGCATACCGCCTATCCGGAGGCGAAGCATGCCTTGCACTTTCCCTCCTTGCATTTGCAAAAATTCTATCCTGGCGCTCAAATTTTTAAAAACGGCAAATGGAACCTTTTAGCAGATCCTTGGCGAAAACCCTTGAGCGCCCCAGCCACACTGGCAGCCCGAATTGGGACCTTGAAGGACAGAATGCTTTTGGCCCACTTGTCTTCTGATGTCTCTCGTGGGTCTATTGAATCCCTTTTCGCCCGCCAAGATATTTCTACTCGACGCAGGCTGGAAGAATTTGGATTCAGCTCCGATTTCATCGAAAGCTTCTTCAAGCCGTTTTACAGAGGTGTATTTCTTGATCCAGATTTGAATACTTCCAGGCGCATGTTCGATTTCATGTTTCGCATGTTTGGAGCAGGCGAGGTTGCCATTCCCGCCAAGGGAATGATGATGATCCCACTGCAACTCCGGCTGGCACTGCCCCGACATGCCCTTATATTTGACACCCCGGTTGTCCAAGTTCACCCAGACCAAGTCAGGTTGGCTGATGGGCGGGTTGTTGGTGCAAGGGCGGTCGTGGTAGCTGTGGATGGCCCCTCGGCATCCTCCCTCCTAGGCTTGCCCGCGATGAAGACCAGATCGACCACCACACTTCATTTCGCAACCAATAAACCCCCTCTTAGTCGGGCCATCATCGCACTCGACGGAGAAGGTACCGGCCCTGTCAACCATTTGGCTGTTCCTAGTTTGGCATCACCCGAATACGCTCCCAAAGCATGCCACCTGATCGCTTGCAACTGCATCGAGCCCGCAGCTCAGGTGCCTGATGAAGCCCTACTTGGGCAGGTGCTAGCTCAAATGACTCGTTGGTTTGGTAAAGAGGTGCAGACATGGCACCTCTTGCGTATTCACCGGGTTCGCCACGCACTACCTTCACAGCCACCCGGATGGCTGGAGCCAGCCGACCGACCAGCGCTTCTTCCATCACAAGTTTTTGTGGCTGGGGACTACCGGGCCACCGCATCGATTGACGGGGCGTTGCGCTCAGGTCGACTGGCAGCCGAGGCGGTCATGCTTTCTGGTTTTCGGCGAAATCTACCCCAGGCTCGTCCCCAGAGTTGATACCCTGAACTGCTGGTGAAACAATTCCAAGGCGGGGAGGTAACCACATGCTGCACTTTTTGCTCGTGGTTGTTGGCCTGCATTTGGTGCTCACCCAAGGCCAAACAACAACCAATCCCATTGCTCCAAGCCTGCCGGTTCTGTCTGAAGAAGAAGAAGACAGACTCGATGGAATCGTGAATCGTTTCATGCTGTTTGACACTGGCAATCTGGCTGGTCCAGCCGGGGCCCGAGCATTGGAAGATTTTCAAAAATTGGGCAATGAGGCAATTCCGGCCTTATTGCGTGGGCTTAGAAAATCGGCTGACCTAGCCCACAGTTGCCCAGTCATTGTGATCGCCAAAAAGCTGCGCAACCTCCTTCTGAAAAGCCAAGACCATGCGTTGCTGGATTTTGCCCGCGACGAAGTAACCGCAATAGATTCCACGCGCTACCGGGCCTTGCTGACAGACCTTAGGGTACAACTTGCCAGCCGGATGGCCGAATTGGACCGGATGAAAGGCCCAAGTCATAAGCCTGTCAGCCCCTTAGGCCGCTTGAGCGTGGAAGACTTGAACAAGCGTGTGCGCTTGGAAAGAAATGAGAAAATCCTTTCAGCACTAGGCCGGGAGCTGGCCCAGAGAAACGATTTAAAAGCGGCAGATGGCTTAGGCAGCTTGTCAGCAAGTGTTTACCCTGCGGTGCAATTGGAAGGTCTGCGGGCGCTTTCAAGCTGGGTGAGCAACCGCACTTCCACGCAGTTAGCGGCTTTAATTTTGCACGAATCTGCACCAGTCCGCCTACAAGCGGGCATCAAGCTGATCAAAACCCAAGATAACCAGATTTTGCAGGCATTGGGCTTGTTGAAAGACCCCGTCGCATCGGTTCGGGAAGGTATTCATGGCGAATTAATGCGTCAGACCGGCAGCGATTTGCCTGCACCGGGAAACACCCAAGCAGGCCAGGAAGAAGCTTTCAGACTGTGGGTGGGGTGGTACAAAGACAGGCCCATGAAGTAAACTGGATTACCCGCTAGGCGGCTTCTTGCGCCAATTGTTTTTTAAAAGGGCAAATCCCACATGAAACAAAACCCCCGCCAAGATGTTCAAAGCGCCCTTTCTCGACGCTGCTTCCTTCAATTAGGCGGTAGTGCTTATTTGGGAACCGCTCTGCCTCAGTTGGGAAGGCTTGCTCAAGCTGCCCCTAATCCCGGCAACAAATCCGTGATCTTGGTCCTATTGACCGGTGGATGCAGCCAGCTTGACTCGTTTGATCCCAAACCTGATGCCCCTGCCGAAATTCGTGGGGAATTTTCAACCATTCCCACGGTTTTGCCAGGGGTGCGTTTTTGCGAACATTTGCCACTTTTGGCAAGCCGGATGAACAAGTGGGCTTTAGTGCGTAGTATGTCGCACGAGCACAATGGCCACTTACCTGCCACCCATCGTATTTTGACAGGCTCACCCATGCCTGTGGAACGAGGCAGCGATTTGGATAATGTCCTCTCCCGGCGGGATTGGCCCTGCTACGCCTCTGGTTTGGCAATTGCCCGGCCGCGATTTGATGGGGTGCCTTCTGGAGTGACTCTTCCCCACGCTCTTATAGAAGGCCCACTCACTTGGCCGGGCCAACATGGTGGCTTCATGGGGCCACGTCATGACCCCTTATTGGTCACTCAGGATCCCAATAGCCCATCTTTCCGTATGGACACCTTGGCTTTGGCTGAAGGAACCACTTCTGAAAGGTTGGATGAGCGCAAAAACCTGCTTGCAGCGTTAGACTGCGTTGAAAACCCAGCAAAGGTCCACCAGGATGCGGCGCTCCGCATGCTAACCAGCGACAAAGTAGCCACAGCATTCCGCATGCAAAATGAACCCGAGCGCAACCGGGACCGTTATGGCCGTAACCAGTTCGGCCAAACCCTCCTCCTGGCTCGTCGGTTGGTCCAGGCTGGTGTCCCAATGATTCAGGCCAACATGGGAATCGTCCAAAGCTGGGACACCCATGTGGACAATTGGGGCCGGTTAAAAAACCGCCTTTTGCCAGAACTGGATAAGGCGTTGGCCGGTCTGATGGACGACCTAAACAGCGAAGGTATGATCGAAAACACCTTGGTGGTGGTTTCAGGCGAATTTGGCCGCACTCCCAGAGTTTCAACCCTCCCGGGCGAAAAAATCCCCGGGCGAGACCATTGGGCGGCGGTTTATTCAGCGCTATTTGCTGGAGCCGGAGTTAAGGGCGGGCAGGTGATTGGTAAATCGGACAGTAAGGGGGCATATCCAGTAACGCCTTCCTTTACACCTTATGATTTGGGCGCCACCGTTTACCATGCCCTTGGTTTGGCCCCTGAAACCGAAATCACCGATTCCCAAAACCGGCCCATGTTCCTTAACCGTGGACGAGTGATGGAAACCCTGTTTGGGGCCGGCTAAACCTTTTGGCGTTTAGTTAACCAAGCATTCCAGATACTATTTTGGCGGCTTGAGGAAGCCTCAGAGGAGTTCAAGGGTGCCTGGCATTTCAAAAAAAGTGATTCTTTTCTGGTTTTTGGCAATTGCCTCCTGCGTCATTGATCAGGCCAGCAAAGAATGGATTTTTGCGCACCTGCCAGGCCCATTGAAACCGGCCCCCGGCCAGTACATGGCTGCCCACCACACCCTGTGGCAAGCCTCCAATGAACCTGATACCGAGCTAAATCAATTAGTTCCACCAGGATTCCACCTGCACATTGCCTACACCCAGGATGAACATGGCAATCAGGTACCCCATGTCAACCAAGGGGCGCTTTTTGGTTTGGGCGGAGCAGATTGGAAAGGGGTAGCCAACGGACTTTTTGCTCTGGTGAGCCTCTTGGTGGCTGTGGGATTAGGCCTTTTTGTCACCCTCTGGCACAACCGTTGCGATCTGATGCTGGGCTGCGCTTTAGGACTTGTGGCGGGTGGAGCCGTGGGAAACCTGATCGACCGAATCCGCTTCAGCGGCGTGAGGGATTTTCTGCATTGGAATTATTTGTTCGACTGGCCGGTCTTCAATTTGGCGGATGTTTTTTTGGTAATTGGTGCTGGCCTCATTTTGTTGGTTGGAATGCGCACTCCAGAAAAGCCCCTTTCTAAATAATCATAGCTGTTCGACTTAATAGGCAAATCAAAATATACTAAATTATATCAAAATTTTAAGCCCCACAACCATTAAAAAAGAAGATTCTGTGCATCTTTGCAAAAAAGCTTGCACCCTTCGCATATATGGGTAATTTAGGAATAATGGGTTCTATTTCTAGTTAATTTCGTGCTAATGTTTTGCCGAAAGATTAATGATAGAGGCCTTTTTGTTCGAATTCGGTTAAAGATTCGTCCAAAACAGTATGCCCGGCTAGAAGATTTAGTTCCCGGTTGCAGCCAAAACACAAGTTTTTTGATTTTTTTTGAGATAAACGGATTCAATCACGGAGTATTCAGCCATGAGCATTTTGAACCGATTCGCCAGCAAGTGGTTCCGTCGCAATCAGGGCAGGCCAACTAGGGTTCCCCAGCAATTGGCAGCCAAACCGGCGTTGGAGGGTTTGGAAGAACGAGCCGTGCCGGCTGTGACTTTTACTTACGACACTGGCACCAATATTTTGTCCTTCGCATCCCAATCCCCCGACCAATTCACCCTAACCAATGCAACTCCCGGTTTCACTTTTAGTTCTCTTTCGGTCGACTTCTTTGGCAACGATGCCACATTGGTGACTAGCAGCATCAAAAATCCTCCCCTGACCACCTCTTCCCCGACACTGGCTGTATTTGATACAACCGTCAAGAATTTGGTCCCCACCATTGCCGCAGGTTCAAAATTCTCCCTCGATCGCGACGCCACTTTCACCAGCATCAACGGTGCGGGTGAAGTGAACATCTCCGGCACCAAGTTCAACAACTGGACTGCCACACTGACTGGTGGGTCGGGAACCGCAGCTTTTTCGGGCGTTATGACGAACGGCATCGCCGGATTAAACTCCCCCCTGTCCCTTACAGTGAATCAAGCTGGATTCACCCAAATTTTATCCGGGACCAACGATTACGCCGGGGCCACCCAAATCAATGCCGGAAATTTGCAAGTTAATGGAAAAAACACCATTAGCCCGGTGACCATTGCAGGAGGCACCCTCAGTGGCTCCGGAACAGTCGCCACGGTGACCATGAATTCCGGAACCTTGTCACCGGGAGCACCAATTGGCATATTCAATACTGGAAACTTATCATTTTCCGGGGGAACCTTTTCCGCCAAACTGGACAGTACTTTTGTTTATTCTCAGGCGAATGTCACGGGCACGGTGACTCTCGGCTCCAACACCACATTAACGCTGAGCCAGAACTTCACGCCATCCACCGGCAACACCTTCACGATCATTAATAATGATGGCACTGACGCCGTTTCCGGCACCTTCAAAGGTCTGGCCGAAGGTGCTAAAGTTACTGTCAGCGGAATCGATTACACAATCAGTTACAAAGGCGGCACCGGTAACGATGTGGTACTTACTGCCCAGTCAGCCCTCATAGGCACCACCACGAGCGTTGTCACCTCTGTATCGCCATCGGTTTATGGCCAAGCAGTAACCTTCACAGCGACGGTAACCCAGGCATCTGGTTCAACCATCCCCAGTGGGACGGTGACTTTCACCAACGGTGCCACCACTCTTGGTTCGGCAACACTGGATAGCTCCGGCAAGGCCTCCATCAGTCTTAGCAGCCTTGCTGTCGGAGGCCCTTACACCATCACCGCCTTTTATGTTGCATCAGGCAGCTTTACCGCAAGCAGCGGTACCACCAACCAAACTGTCAACAAAGCAACCACCACCAGCACTGTGTCCGCCACGCCTAATCCTTCTGTCTATGGCCAATCTGTGACTTTTACCGCCACGGTCAGCACCGTGGCCCCCGGCGTTGGAAACCCTAGTGGTACATTCAGCTTTTTCGACGGTTCCACCAATCTGGGCAGCGGTATCATCACAGCCGGCGTGGCAACGCTGACGACCTCCAGCCTTTCCACCGGTGCCCACGCCATCACTGTCCAATACAGCGGGGATGGCAATTTCAACGACAGCACAAGCTCGGCGATCACCCAAACTG
>CAIWHS010000121.1 GCA_903912515.1 uncultured Planctomycetaceae bacterium | reverse complement strand
GATTTAAACCGGCGGTTTTTATCAATATTTATTGCATGGGAGCTGGTTAGTTACCCAATTCAGAACTGTCGATGGTGCCACCGCCCAGAACTCGCGGCCCCCTGTAAAGCACGACCGATTGCCCCGGGCTGATTCCGCCCTGCGCCTGGCTGAAGGAAATTAGGACTTGATTGTCTGACGACACTTCCACCCGGGCGCCCACCGGTTGTTGGCGATAACGGCATTGAGCCAGCAGCGGTTCGTCCGCAGCAGGTATGGGCGCTAGCCAGGAGAAATCATTGGAGGTGACTGACTGGGTTGGCAGTTCGTCCCTTTCTCCAACTACAACGGTGCCTTGGTCGGGCACTAGTTGCAGGACATAGCGGGGTTTGCCGCCACCCAGACCCAGACCTTTGCGCTGCCCAATGGTGAATCGTTCGAGGCCATCGTGGGTGGCTAGGCGGTTGCCGGCTGTGTCGATGATGTCGCCGCCGATGGATTGGCCGGGGCGTAGTCGGCGCACCAGTCCAACATGATCTTGGTCGGGCACAAAGCAAATTTCCACACTGTCGGGCTTGGAGAAAACTGGCAATCCAGCCTCTTGGGCGATTTCCCGCACTTGGGTTTTGGGAAGACCACCCACAGGGAAAAGCACGCGCTCCAGCACCTTCGGCTTAATGCCATGAAGGACATAGGACTGATCTTTGGCGGGGTCGAGGCCGCGGTGCAATTCGGCCCGGTCTGCACCATGTGGCCGGATAATTTGGGCGTAATGCCCGGTGGCAATCCAATGGCAATCGAGGCGGTCGGCCATTTCGGCCAAACGGCCAAATTTTAGCCAGTTGTTGCAAGCCACGCAGGGATTGGGGGTGCGCCCGGCGCGGTATTCGTCGACAAAGCGCTCAACAATGCGTCCGAAATCTTCTTCAAAATCGAGCGCGTGAAACGGCATGTCCAGCAGGTCTGCAACGCGTCTGGCATCGCTGGCATCCAGTGCGCTGCAGCAACCCTTTTTGCGCGAGGGAGTTGCTTCACTGGCATTCCCGTGGTCGCCTGTGCGCATGAAGAGGCCGACCAGTTCATACCCCTGCCGGCGCAACAAAAGAGCGGTGGCGGAACTATCCACTCCGCCGCTCATCGCCACCAAAACGCGCTCCGCCATCGAGTTTTACCTTTTGGAAAACAACTGAAATCTAGCACAGCATACATGCTTTTATATTAGCGCAATGTGGCCATGGTGTTGAATGCCAGGGGGAATTGATGCCATGGGGGCTGGAACCGTGCCGGCAAAAACCCGCAAATCCATTCGCCGGGCCAAGTTGAATGAGCTAGCATGAAAGTTCAAGTCGGTTTGTCCGTGAAATGTATCCAATGCAAGAAGGATGATTGGGATGGCTCTCTCCCCAACAGTCGCTGCTTTGGTGGCCGGCAGCAATGATTTAGTGACTGCTTTGAAGGCAGATGCGGTTTTGGTTTTGGCCGATACGCCGCTCGATTGGTCGGAAGTGCGTGCGTTATTGCCCAGAGTGGCTTTATTCACAGCCGTAAGTTCCCAGGCTGAGCGTACCTTTTTGAGGGACAAGCATCCAGGCATTAGGGTGCTGGAGACCACCACGGGTGGTATCAGCATTCGTGAGCGCTTGAGCATGGCCCTTCTTGAAGCAATTCGCCATGAATGGTTGAGCTCGGGGGCAAGGGTGTTAGTGCTTTGCCGCAATTTTCCTGACCCGGATGAAGATTTACCGCAACTCGACACAGTCCACCTGGTTCTGTTGGGACAACACTTGGAAAGGTTGACGGCCAGGGAATTGAGGGGCCTAGACACTCGAGTTCCCTTGGCAACCTTGCGGGCGGTGGTGGAGCTTGCCACCGAAATTGGGCGGGAGGGGCGCGAAGCTTATCCGACGGGCACGCTTTTTGTGGTGGGGGACACCCGCAATGTGATGGAAATGGCCCGGCCCATGAATTTCAACCCTTTTCGGGGCTACCCGGAGGAAGAGCGGGATGTCAAAGACCCGGCTGTGCGTGAGCAGATCAAAGATTTGGCTCGGCTAGAAGGGGCTATATTAATTAACAAAGATGGGATTGCGATAGCCGGGTGCATGCGGCTGATCGTGCCGGATGAAGATTTCACTCTTTCTATGGGGCTTGGAACCCGTCATGCGGCGGCTGCGGCTGTGAGCAAGGCCAGCAAGGCGGTTGCCGTCACTGTTAGTCAGTCGTCTGGGGTAGTGCGGTTGTTTCACGACGGCCAAGTGCTACTGCATATTGAGCCAGGTTTGAGGCCATTGGCTTGGGCTCATAGCAAGCAGTAGGTTTTATTAATATATATTGATATTTTATATTATCTTTAAGGTTTGCCGGGACTTGAAACCAAGGTCCGCTTATACTGGTAAGGTTGATAGCGCCGATTGTGCCAATTGTGCTGGCGGTATTCGCCGGTATTTGGTCCATTATGGTGTATCGGGGGAAGGATCCCTTTTCCGGAAGCACATCGGCCTTACGGCCATTTTTTGTCCGATGGAGTCAATTCAGTGATGCGACTTTCCAATTCTTTGCGCACTGCGGGGACCAAGGCGTCACGAGCCCTTCGCCGTGGTGTTCTCGCATTTTCGCTGGCCACAACAACACTGGCTCTGCCAGTTTTGGCCATAGCACCTGGTGATGGCTCCAGCGAGCTTGCCATAGTTCCCGCTGGTTCAGCAGTCGTGATCCACCTCAAGGGTGTGCTGGGTACCAAGGACCGCTTGCTGGCATACTTGGAAAAAGCGGTGCCAGATCAAGCCGCAATTGCCAAAACCTTTATTGATCAGGCTTTTGAGGATGGAATTGACGGCCGTAAGCCTTTTTCGGGTATCAATAAAAATGGGCCTATTTTCATAACCCTTCCCGAGCTTCCCAAGCCCGGCCAAGATTCTGACCCCAAAGTTGTTGCGTTCCTGAAAGCAGATGATTTCAACGCTTTTGTGAACGGCGCCTTCAAGGAAGAGGAGCGCAAGGGCGGCAAAAAGGAAGGTAATATCACCGCCTATGAAGTGGATGGCGGAAAGACCCTATATGTGGCTAATCACAAGGGATTTGCAACCGTTTCTAATGATCGTGACGCGTTGAAAAAAGCCATGGCCTCGACAGAGGGCGTGAAGATTGAGGCCTCGCAGGCTGCAAAGCTTTTGGGTGCTGACATCGGCTTCCATGTTGGTCTGGACCGTTTGGCCAAAGACTATGCCGACCAAGTGAAGGAAGGCCGCAACCGGATTGAGGACGGCATTAAGCAGGCCGAGGAGCAATTGCCCAAGGAGCAGCGCGAGCAGTTTGCGATTGTCAAGGAATTGGTGGCACCAGCATTCCAAGCTTTGGAAGATAGCCAAGGTCTGATTGGTACCATTGAGTTCAAGCCCGAGAGCTTGGTTCTGGGTTTGGATACCGCCTTGCGGTCAGGGACCAACACAGCCAAGGCATTGGAAGGCCTGAAACCAAGTGCCAACAAGGTTCTTCCTGGTTTGCCAAGTGGCAAGATGATGTACATGGGGGCCACCAACAATGGTGCCCTGATCAAGGCGGCTCTTCCCTATTTGAAGAAGTTCGCCCCAGACGGGGGCAAAGCTATGGAGGCTAGCGCCGGCAACGGTTCGGCTGCATCTGCAGTGGGTATTCCCCTGGCTGGCATTGATATTCGCGAAGTGGAAGATGCCGCAGTTGCCGCCAAAGCGGCGTTGAGTGCAGTTTCAGACAGCCTTTCCAGCCCGGTAGGTAAGACCCCAATCAAGGGCAAACCCAAGGTTACCGCCGATGCGGCTACCATCGGTGGCATCAAGTTTTCCAAGCTGGAAATGGAAATTGATATTGAGACCTTGGGTAACCAAGAGGGGCTGCCAGAAGAGATGAAGGCTGGCATGGTCAAGGCCATGAAGTCGATGCTGGGTGAGAAGATCACCATTTGGATTGGTGGTTCGGACAAGGTGCTCTACCAGATCACCGCCCCAACCGAAGCTATGGCCAAAGAGTTGTTTGAGCAGGCCAAAGCCGGCAAGGACAGCCTTGGATCTACCGAAGGATACAAGGTGGTTTCGTCCACGCTACCTGCCGATGCGACCTTGGTCGCCTTGGTGGATCCAGTGAAGTACGGCTCCTTGATCGTCAATGTTTTGAAGGATGTTGTTGGCGGAGCACTGCCAATTCCCGAAGGTCTTGGAAAGGTGAAGAACCCCAAGAGCGTTTTCTTCGGCGCTTCCATCGGTCTGGAGCCAGGTCATGCGGTAGCGAGCATTTCGCTGCCTGCTGCCACTATCAATGAGATGGTTAATGTTTTCGCCAAGCCTTTCCTTCCATGATCAGGCCGGCTTGATGTTTTCTGACCGAACCCCGGGGGCTTTCGCTCCCGGGGTTTTTCTTTCCAATGGATAAATGGCGTGACCAGCGAGCTTTTAGAGGCTTTTGAGACTGTTTATGCGGACCTTGTAGCCCTGCGTGCCCCGGGAGGTCACTGGGAGGGGGAGCTTTCTTCAAGTGCCCTATCTACCGCTGTGGCGATTAGTGCCTTGGGCCATGCCGGACTGGCGGGTGACCCGAACAATGAAAACGATCGCAAACTGATCAGCGCAGGATTGGAATGGTTGGCGGCAAACCAAAATGAAGACGGTGGCTTTGGTGATTCAATTCGAAGCAAATCGAACCTTTCCACCACGATCCTTTGCCTTTGCGCTTGGCGATTGACCAAAAATGAAAGCAAGTATCCAGAGCATGTGGGCAAATGCCTGGACTGGGTGAAAAACAGGGCGGGTTCCAGTCCGGCAGAATGGGCCCAGTCTGTTCGGGATTATTATGGGACCGATCGCACCTTTTCGGTCCCTATTTTGACGACTTGCGCACTGGCGGGCTTGGTTTCCTGGCAAGAAGTGCCGCGGTTGCCCCATGAATTATCGGTGCTACCGCAATCGTGGTACCGTTTTGTCAGTTTGCCGGTTGTCAGCTACGCGCTTCCTGCCCTGATCAGCATGGGAATATGCATCCACCGAAACCGCTCCTCGGTCAATCCGTGGTCGGGCGTTCGCTCCTTGGCAATTCGACCTGCTTTGCGGGTGCTTGCCCGCTTGCAGCCGCATAATGGGGGCTTTTTGGAGGCCACTCCCCTCACGGCATTTGTGGCTTTAAGCCTGGCTGGAGCAGGGGAGCGGAGCCATGCGGTGGTTGCAAAAGGTTTGGCTTTTTTACGAGCCAGTGCCCGGGCCGATGGCAGTTGGCCCATCGATACCCACTTGGCCACCTGGGTGACTAGCTTGGCGGTGAAGGCTCTGGACGATGCTGGGAAATTGGAAGACCTGCCCGGAAGCGAGCAACTGGCCCGCTACCTGCTGGATCAGCAGCATCAGGTGCGTCACCCTTTCACGGGTGCGGAGCCAGGAGGCTGGGCCTGGAGTCCGTTACCGGGTGGTGTGCCAGATGCAGACGATACTCCGGGGGCCCTGCTGGCCTTGAAGGCCTTGGGTGCCACGCGAACAGTTGGAAAAGGAAAATGGGATTGGTTGGAGAAAGGGATCGAATGGCTGGGGGGCTTGCAAAACCGGGATGGGGGGATGCCCACCTTTTGCAGGGGCTGGGGTAAATTACCATTCGACCGAAGTGGAACCGACCTGACAGCGCATGCGATGCGGGCTGTGGCACCTTATATGGAGGGGGCTTCCGGGCTTGCCTCTCATGGACTTGAGAAGGTGAAACTTGAAATCCGTCTTTTGGTGGAGGGGGGCTTGGAATATTTGGCAGGCCAGCAAAGGCCGGATGGATCGTGGTTGCCTTTATGGTTTGGCCACCAAGATGCAGAAGGAGACATCAATCCGGTTTTTGGCACTTCCAGGGTTCTTTTGGCTTATCGTGATTTGGGTTTGGGGGAACTGATGGAGGCTAAAAAAGGAGTAGCTTATCTTTTTATGGCTCAAAATGAAGATGGCAGCTGGGGAGGGGCCCAAGGAATCAAGGGGCAGGTCGAGGAGACCGCCTTGGCACTGACAGCCCTCATGGATTTGACCTCTGCTAACCAACCAAAAGAGTTGGAAAAGTTAAGGCGGGGATTGGGATGGCTGTGCCGGGCAATCCGGGACCAGCGACACCGGATTGCCTCCCCAATTGGCTTTTATTTTGCCAGGCTCTGGTATTTCGAGAGCCTGTACCCCATAATCTTCAGCGTGTCCGCATTGGGTCGAGCCCTGCGTCATCCGGGCTTAAATCACCGGATTTACTAAACTAATAGGGTGCGGTTTGAATTTCGTATTACGAGCCCTCCCGCCCGAGGTGTGATGTGTCCAGCGCAGTCAGCAAACCGCAGTTGGCCAACGGGCTAACAGCTTCGAGTCAAAACGGGTCTTCCCGGACTAAAACTGCCCAAATCAAGGTGGTTCCGCAGATTCGTGCGGATCGTGACCGCATTCGCGAGGCGGCCAAGGTTTTTGTAGCCACCTTGGATCGTTCACAAACCTTTTCCAAAGATGAATTAAAAGTGATGGCGGAGGAGTTGCTTCGCCGTCTGGATATGGGGTTGGAGCATACAGGCTTCACCTCAGTCATCATTGCGAATGAATTTTGGCGTGAGCAGGTTCAGGCGGTCCCATTCAACCGCAGGCTGTTGCTTTTGCCGCATTGCCTGAAGCATGCTGAAGGATGTCCTGCCGACTACGACGAATTTGGGCTCGACTGCCGCAAGTGCGGTGCCTGCTCCGTGGCTGACTTCAAGGGCAAGGCTGAAGATTTGGGTTACAAGGTCTTGGTGAGCGAAGGCACACCCATTGTTTTGAAAATCATCGTCTCCGGCCATGTGGATGCCATTGTGGGCGTTGCTTGTCTGAATGTGCTTGAGAGGGCGATAGACAAGATTTTGCTCGCGGGTATTCCATGCATTGCCACGCCACTTTTGTCGAGTAACTGCAAAAGCACCTCGGTGGATGATGACTGGGTGATGGAAATGATCCAGCTTCAGACCCCTGCCCCGGTGGTGAAGCCCAGAACCTATATCCATTTGTTACGGGCAGCCCATGGGCTGTGTGAGGAGCCCGAACTGACCCGGTTAGCGGGTAGGTCCCGCAAGGGAGCGGGAACCTTGGGCCGCAACGAGGACTTGGCCTATGAATGGATGGAGCGGGGTGGCAAGCGGTCCAGACCTTTCATAACATTGGCCGCCTATGATGCGATGAAGGGCGGTGAGGCCACAAAGGCCAGTGAGGCGCCGTTATTTCCCGATCCGGTCAAACGGGCGGCCTTGGCGATTGAAGCTTTTCACAAAGCCTCGCTCATTCATGATGACATAGAAGATGACGATGCCTACCGCTATGGGCAGGAAACACTGCACAAGCGCATCGGCACCGGGCCAGCCATCAACATTGGCGATTACCTGGTGGGTTGGGGTTATCGGTTGCTGGCTCGCGATGCCTCGGCTCATGGGGCGGAAGCTGCATCTGATTTGCTGGCCCGTTTTTCTGATGCCCATGTCAAGTTGGCCGAGGGGCAGGGTGCGGAATTGTTATGGCGCCAAGCGGCAGATCAATCGCTTTCGGCCCTGGATGCCTTGCGCATTTATGCCCTGAAAACCTCGCCTGCATTTGAGGCCGCCCTGTATGCCGGCGTGCGTCTGGGTGGTGAAGCCGAACAGGTGGCGAAGCTAGATAAAACCATTGCTGAATTCAGCAAAAATCTTGGCATAGCCTTTCAGATCATCAACGATCTCAATGATTTCATTCCCGACGAAGATAACAAGCTGGTTGCAGGCCAAGATGTTTTGGCTGCGCGCCCAACGCTTCTGCTCGCTTTGGCCTTGGAGACTCTTCCCGCGCAGAAGGGGCAAGAGCTGCTCTCGCTCATCCGCGGGGGGACAGTCGAGGGGGCTGTTGTTGAGCGTGTGCACACGCTTTATTCTCAGGCAAAGGTTTTTCAGAGGGCGGAAAAGCTTCTGCAGAAATTCCGGGCCAAAGCTGAAGCACTGGCAGATGAGGTTGAGCCGCAGCCTCTTCGGGAGTTGATGTATTATTTGGTTGATTCGGTGCTGCAATCGAAGGAGGCTCCAGAGGAGTCAGTCCCGGCCAGCTCACTGATCACTCTGCCATTATTGCCCATGCAACAGCCAGTGGCCTGATTCATCCCGCTAGATGCGCCCTTATGGGGCGCATGTCCCAACCAGAGGCCGCCGATGGGCCCGGAGAATTCAAATCGCGTCGAGCTTGCGAGGTTGCTGGGGGATTTCCCCGGCGAACCCGCACTGGGCGAAACATGGCTGCAGCCTGGTGATCTTCCAGAGCCTGCAAACACACTGCTTGTCCACCATCACCACATGACGGTGACTCTGGAAGCCCACTATGGTGGGCCTGTTGTACTGCTGGCGCTAGCCAGAAGGCTTGAGGGGCAAACCTACAGCCGTAAATTGCTTTTGAAGGATTCAGGGTCTGGCAAGGTTATTTTGTTTGGCATTGTGCGCATTCACCTCGATCTGGTGACTGATCAGGTGCGTGAGCTAATTATGGAAGAAAAAATCCCCTTGGGTCGATTGCTTATAGATCAAGGTGTTTTGAGGCGAGTTGAGCGTACGGCACTGCTGTCCTACCCGATCCGCCAAGTGGACCGCGAACGATTTCAGGTGGGCAATGAAATTCACGATGGCACGCCAATTTATGGGCGTTTGGCCATGCTTTATTGCGATGGCAAGCCGGCAATCGAATTGTTGGAGGTGGTGCGCCCTGTTGCACCTACCGGAGGTGAAAGATGACAGGCGCGTTTTCATTGATTGCGGCTATGGCGTTGGTATCTGGCATGCTGCCGCCGGCGGACGACCTGCCGGTGACGGTTCGTTTCAATAGGGATATTCGCCCGCTTTTGAGCGATAACTGCTTTTTTTGCCATGGGCCGGATGCCGCCCAGCGAAAGTCAGACTTGAGGTTGGACACCAAGGAAGGGCTTTTGGGCAAACCTGGTGAAGGCGGAACGGTAGTGCCTGGCAAGCCGGAAATCAGCGATTTGCTTGCCCGTTTGCGCGAAACGGATGCCACCAAAAAAATGCCGCCCCCAAAAAGCGCCAAAAAATTGAATGAGCGGGAAATCCGCCTAATTGAGAAATGGGTGGCCCAAGGGGCAAATTTTGAAGGGCATTGGTCGTTTGAGCCGGTTCGGGTGACTGAGGAAAAAGCCGCTGCGCCCGGGGCCAACGAGATCGACTGGTTCATTGGCAAGAAGTTGCTTGCCGCGGGTGTGGGTGCAGTAGCACAAGCGGACAAACGGACCTTGCTGCGCAGGCTAAGCTTTGATTTGACCGGTTTGCCCCCTACTCCGGGCGAAATGGATGCCTTTTTGGCAGATAATTCACCCGGTGCTTATGAGAGGCAGGTTGAACGGCTTCTCGCTTCTCCGCGCCATGCGGAGCGTTTGGCCATGTGGTGGTTGGACTTGGTTCGTTATGCCGACAGCGTTGGTTACCACGGCGATCAGCCTGTAAGCGTTCATCCGTTTCGGAAATGGGTGATCGAGGCGTTTGCATCGAATATGCGGTTCGACCGCTTCACAATCGAACAACTGGCGGGAGACCTGCTGCCCAACCCAACCCAGGAGCAGATGATTGCCTCGGGTTACAACCGTTTGGGCATGATGAGCGCCGAGGGCGGCGTGCAACCCAAGGAGTACCTGGCCAAATATATTGCCGAGCGTGTGCGGAATGTCAGTGGTGTGTGGCTTGGGGTGACGCTTGGATGCGCGGAATGCCACGACCACAAATATGACCCCTTCACTACCAAAGATTTTTACAAGATGGAGGCTTTTTTTGCTGACATCAAAGAGGTGGGACTCTACTCAGGCGACAATTGGGGCCCGAAGATGGGTGTAGCCGGCCCGGCCCAAAAAGAAGAGCTGAAAAAGCTCGATGAGAAAATTGCCACCTTGGAAATGCAGGTCAGGGGCAAGCTACCGCCATTGCGTGAAAGCCTGTCGCTTTTGGTGAAATCTTCAAAACCATTGGTCATTGACAAGGCCACTTCTTCGGCCGGCAGTACCCTGAAGGTGACAAAGCAAGGTTTAATTTTTGCATCTGGAAAAAGTCCCGAAACTGATGTTCACATTCTTTTGACCAAGCCATTGGTGGAAGATGCGACACGGTTGCGCCTTGAAGTTGTTCCCGCTGATGGGTTGCCCCAGCGTGGCCCGGGCCGTGCTGGCAATGGCAACTTTGTGTTGACCGAGGTTTTGGTTCAGGCTGTCGATGCCAAAGGTGATAAGCGGCCGGTTAAAATCAAGTCGGCCGCGGCAACCATTGAACAGTCTAGCCATGCAGAGACAAACCCTTACGGAAAATGGTCGATAGCCTCAGCGATTGATGGTGATGCCAAAGGAAAAAATTGGGGCTGGGCCATACTGCCCAAGAGTGGCCAGCCAAACGCGGCGGAATTCTTTCTGGCGGAAAAACTTACTAAGGGAACAATTCTGGAAATTACCCTTAGGCAGGACCATCCCAACCCACAGCACACCTTGGGTTCCTACAGGTTGATGACTTTTCAGGGGGAGCAGGTGCCTGCTGAAGGCGTGGCCAAGCCGCTGCCTCCAGAAATTGAGAAACTAATGCGGCAGGCGAAGCGCACCCTTGAGGAAGACCAGAGGGTGGACGACCACTTGTTGCTGAATGCCTCAGGGGGTAATCCGCAATTCAAAGAGTTGTATGTCGCGCGCGAAGCCAAAAACAAACTTCAGGCCAGTTTACCCACAACTCTGGTGACCGAGACTGTCAATCCACGGATGGTTCGGGTACTGAAACGAGGCAACTGGATGGATGAATCGGGTGAGGTGGTTGCTCCTGGCACGCCAGCCAACCTGCCGCCGTTTCAGGCGCGTGGATCGAGGGCAGACAGGCTGGATTTGTCTCGCTGGCTGGTAAGCGCGCAAAATCCATTGACCCCCAGAGTCACGGTCAACCGTTTGTGGAAGCTGTTTTTTGGCTCGGGCCTGAGCAGGAATGTGGAAGACCTTGGTAGCCAAGGCGAGTGGCCTACCCATCCGGAATTGCTCGACTCGCTGGCGCAAAGATTCGTCTCGAGTGGTTGGGATCTGCGTGGCCTGATTCGTCATTTGGTTACATCAGAGGCCTACCGTCGCCAGTCGTCGGATGTGGCCGGCCGGCAGATTGACCCGGACAATAAGCTTTTGGCAAGGCAGGGCAGGTGGCGCGTCGATGCGGAGATGGTGCGTGACACCTCGCTTGCGGTTTCGGGTTTGCTGGTTGAGAAGGTGGGAGGCCCCAGCGTTTTCCCTTACCAGCCGCCTGGCTTTTGGGCCTATTTGAATTTTCCAACGCGCGAGTGGCAGCAGTCTGGTGGCGAGGACCTGCACCGACGCTCGCTTTACACCCACTGGCAGCGGCAATACCTGCATCCGGCAATGCAGGCTTTCGATGCGCCCAGTCGAGAGGAGTGCGCATCCGACAGGGCACGCTCGAACACGCCTTTGCAGTCTTTGGTGTTGTTAAATGACCCCATTCAGGTCGAATCAGCTCGGGCCTTGGCCAATCGTGCTTTAGAAGACAAATCCGCCAAGGGGGATGGGGACCGCATTCGATTGCTGTTCAGATGGGCGCTGCAGCGGCAACCCGAGCCTATTGAATTGGCCACCCTTGAGGACCTGCTGGGCAGCCAACGCAAGCAGTATTCGTCTCGGCCAGGCGAGGCTGAAAAATTGTTGGCAGTGGGTGTGTTACCCAATTCTTCTTCGCTTCCTGCTCCAGAGCAGGCCGCCTGGACTTCGTGTGCCCGCGTTCTGTTGAACCTGCATGAGACAATTGCCCGCGAGTGACGCCTTGGGCTTGGATGAAGTTGAAAAGGATAAAAATAATGCTAAATAGCCTTGGAAGACGAACATTCTTGCATCGCTCAGGCTTGAGCCTGGGAACGATGGCCTTGGGAAACCTGCTGGGCGGAGATGGATTTCATGCCCGGGGTGCTCAAGGCTCCGGCATGCCGGGGGGGCTTGGGGTGCTGCACCACCCCCCGCGGGTGAAACGGGTTATTTGGCTTTACATGGCAGGTGGCATGAGCCACCTAGATACTTTTGACCACAAGCCGATGTTGGTGAAGATGGACGGGCAACCCATGCCCGAGTCGGTAACCAAAGGCAAACAAATAGCTCAATTGCAGGGTTCTGCGCTGAAAATATTCGCACCCCAGCATCCGTTTAAAAAATATGGCCAATCGGGCCAGAATATTTCGACTGTTTTTCCGCACTTGGGGGAAAAGTGTGCCGATCAGATTTGTTTGATTCGGTCTGTTTCTACCGATGCGATCAACCACGATCCGGCCCACACCTTTATGAACACCGGGTCCATGATCCCCGGCCGGCCGGCTATGGGTAGCTGGGTCCTGTACGGGTTGGGAGCGGAAACCCAGGATTTGCCGGGCTTTATTGTGTTGGTTTCAACTGGCAAATTCGGCCAAAAGCAGCCCATAGCGGCCAGGCAGTGGCACTCGGGTTGTTTGCCGGGTCGGGTTCAGGGGGTTGAATTGCGGGGAACTGGAGACCCTGTGCTGTATGTCCGCAACCCACCCGGGGTGGATGCGGCAGGGCAGCGGGGGGTGGTGGATGCCGCCCAGACATTGAACCGTCTGCATCAGAACCGGGTGGATGATCCCGAGATCGCAACCCGCATCAGCCAATATGAAATGGCTTTTCGCATGCAGTCGAGTGTTCCGGGTTTGATGGATTTGCGGGATGAGACCAAAGAAACCCTGGAAATGTATGGCACCCAAGGCGGGGATGGAACCTTCGGGGCTAATTGCCTGCTGGCCCGACGGTTGGCAGAGCGGGGGGTGCGGTTTATTCAGCTGTATCATCGGGACTGGGATCACCACGGGGCCATCAAAGAACATGTGGCCGGAACAGCGGCAGAGGTCGATCGTGGAGCTGCCGCATTGCTCACCGACTTGAAGCGGCGGGGGATGTTGAATGACACTTTGGTCATTTTTGGTTCCGAATTTGGGCGCACCCCCATGGCACAAGGAAACGGCAGAGACCATCATTTGGCCGGTTTTACCATGTGGCTGGCGGGTGGGGGCATAAAACCGGGCTTTTCTTTTGGCCAAACCGATGATTTTGGCTATGCGGCTGCAGTAGACAAAGTGAGTGTTCACGATATTCACGCCACCGCCTTGCACTTGCTGGGGATCGACCATGAACGGTTCACAGTGAAAAATCAGGGATTGGACCTAAAATTAACTGGGGTAGAACCGGCCCGTATTGTCAAAGAGGTGCTGACCTGAACCGAAACAGGGTGTATGGTTAGGCTTTGGTAATTGAATTTGGAGTTTGACCCATGTTGGCTCGTAAGCTTCGCACCGCCCGTAAGCGCCGTCGCAAGGCCTTGAATCACCCGACCCCCAAGGCCCTCAAGCGCAAGGGTTTTTTGGACCGGAAGCGCCGCAAAGACCGTAAGTGGCCTAAGTAGTCCTGTTTAAAAACAGGTAT
>CAIWHS010000120.1 GCA_903912515.1 uncultured Planctomycetaceae bacterium | reverse complement strand
GGAAACGAACCTTTTTGGCCGTGATATAGCCTTTGCCCCATAGATAGCGTTTAGTGCCTTCCTTCAGTCGCCGTGTCACGGCTTGATTGACGGTGTTGACGAGGTCTTCCAAACCAGGGTCGTCGCTGACGCCGCCCTTAGACTCTCCGCAGTCAATGTGAAGGTGGTGTCGGCTGCGCTGCACATGGCTTCCGGGGATGCATCGTGCTACTTCGTCAGCCAAGACATAATCCATATCGAACTCTTTATCCTCAATGATATTAATTCCATCTTTATCCATGACGGCATCCAACATCAAACCGGTTTCATAGATGCGTTGATTCAAATACGGCGGCAATAATTTCCCGGTCTTGTAAAGGGCTGGAATGCCTTTTTCAATCAAATAACAAGAGGGTAGGCTTGCGGCATACAATACCCCCAGGGAAACCACAGTGTTTTCGTGCCAGAATTTTGATGCCAGTTTCAGTTTACCCATGTCCACCCAGTCCGGTGCTTCCATCGGTTCATAATAATCCGCCAAGCCAGGATCGTCTTTCCGGTAACTATTCAATTCTTTAGCCACCCAGGAATCATCCACGAAAAACAGTCCTGGTTGCTCAATCAATTGGTTGGCCAAAAGCAGCATCCGGTTGCTTTTAATGCTGCCATTCTTGCCTTGAAAGGTTTGATCAACCAAAAGATCCGCTTCCTTGTCCCCTATTTGCCGATATTGGTTCAAAATCGCATCGTCCCACCGTGTAGACATATTTTGCCTCATTAAAGAAAGTTAGAGATTGGTGTCTAGCTAGAGTGATGTCAGGCATCCCCGTTGTCATTCTAGGCGTTTTTGCTGTCAGTTTCTTGGCAGCAAACACAGTAAACGCTAAGAAGGATTTACGGTCAAGGCAAAATTACCAGCTTGCAAGTGGACCAATGGTCTGTCTGGTGCATTAAGAAACCTTGGCACAGATTCGCCATATCAAGCTGCCGCCTGAATGGACGGGGCAGGAGGTCCAACGCCTTTGGCTATTTCACAGTCCACTTCAACACTGGCCGCCTAGCCGCCAAGGTTTCATCCAGCCGACGCAATGGGGTATGGCGGGGCGCTTGGTGGAACAAATCCACATTGCCTGACAGGGCTTGTTCTGCGAGCTTACGCATCACTTGGATGAAGTTATCCAAGGTTTCCCGGCTTTCCGTTTCAGTCGGTTCGATAAGCATCGCCCCATGCACGACCAGCGGAAAATACATAGTCATCGGGTGTATGCCTTCGTCCAGCAATGCTTTGGCCAAATCGAGCGTGGTCACGCCGGTGTCTTTCAGGAAGCGGTCATCAAATAACGCCTCATGCATACAAGGTCCGTCGAACGATGCCGTCATCACATCTTTCAGACTGGCCAGAATGTAGTTGGCATTCAGCACGGCATCACCGGACACTTGCCACAGCCCATCCGCTCCATGGCTGAGAATATAGGCCAGCGCACGGACAAACATGCCCATCTGCCCATGAAAACCTTTCAAGCGTCCAATGCTCTCCCTAGCATCCTTGGCGTGTTCCACTAGCCTGAACCCATTGCCGTCAAGCACCACAAATGGCAAGGGGGCAAACTGGGCGAGTTCCGCACTTAACACGACAGGCCCGGAACCCGGCCCACCGCCGCCGTGGGGGGTGGAAAAAGTCTTGTGCAAGTTGATGTGCATGGCATCGACCCCCAAGTCAGCGGGCCTGACCCTGCCCACAATGGCGTTGAAATTCGCCCCGTCGCAATAAAAATAGGCACCGGCCGCATGGACCGCTTCGGCAATGGCAATCATATCGCGCTCGAACAAGCCACAAGTATTGGGGTTGGTCAGCATGATAGCCGCCACATCAGTATCTAACTTCGACTTGAAAACCTCCAGATCGACCCGGCCTTGTGAATTCGCCGGGAGGGTTTCGACTTCAAACCCCAGCGCAGCGGCGGTGGCCGGATTGGTCCCGTGGGCCGACTCCGGTGCCAGCACTTTTGTCCGCGTCTCACCGCGTGCCACCAAGGCT
>CAIWHS010000119.1 GCA_903912515.1 uncultured Planctomycetaceae bacterium | reverse complement strand
GTGGCAAATCCTGGGAAAACTGGTACAAGCGACTGGTCAACAAGCTATTGCCCGAACAGGCCCCCGACGGCAGTTGGCCCAAAAACGGCAAACTCGATACCTCATCCCCCGGCCCGGTGTACCAAACCGCCATCGCCGTCATTGCCCTGGCAGTCCCACAACAGTTTGTGCCCATCTACCAGCGTTGATCCCCTGCACAACATCCGACAGCTTCGCTCAACGCCGTTTCAAACCTTCACCTAACCGTTAAAAAAGTTGCGTACAGGTGCGATGCAACCTGCCAAAAATCGCAAGCACACTCAAAACCTCCCTCAATTAAAGCACTTGAAACTCGCCTCTCTTTCCCGTGGTATTTGGAGTAGTCTGTATCTTCATCATTTCCTGAATCACCAGGCTCCGAACGCCCCCATGACCCGCACCGTCGAACTCCCCGCCCTGGTCTCCGAACGCCGGCACGATCTCGATGCCCTGCGGGCATTCGCCATGCTGCTGGGCATCGCGCTGCACATCTCACTGTCCCTGGGCGGCACCCCTTGGATGGTCATGGACAGCCGGCCCAGCGGGGCCTTCTACTGGCTCTACTCCGCCATCCATGGCTTCCGCATGCAGCTCTTCTTCATCGTCAGCGGTTATTTCACCGCGCTGCTGCTGGCCCGGCGCGGTCTTGTCCCCATGCTGCAAAACCGCATCCTCAGGATCCTCTTCCCCTGCTTCCTCGGCCTGGCCACGCTGGTTCCGCTCACCAACAGCGTCATCGGCTGGGCTTCCGCCTGGAACGCCAGCCACCCCGGCGAGCCACTCCAAGCCGCAATCGTCCGGGGCGACAACGCCCGCATGGAGCACCTGCTGGACACAGGCGCCGATATCGAGCAACCTGATTCCAGACTGAAGGTCCGCCCCTTGGGCTGGGCCGTCCTGTGGGGCGATGAACCCGCCACTCGACTGCTTCTGGAGCGCGGCGCCAACGCTATGGGCACCACTGGCGACGGCTCCACGGCACTGGGAACCGCCGCCTTCCTCGGTCGGCCCGACCTGCTCAAGCTGCTGGTGGCCAAGGGTGGCGATCCCCTCGCCGCCAACGCCAGCGGCATCACGCCAATGATGTCCACCTTCGCTGACCACGCCCTCACCAAAGGCATACTCCGCGCAGTCAAGGGCTCCGAGCCCGATGATTCGGAAATGGCCGCCATCGACAAAGGCCGCAACGAGGTCCGCACCTATCTCGGTGGCAAAATGGCCACTGCTGGTCTCGCCGGGTTGTTAGGCGGCAAATCCAAGGAATCACAGCCGCCCCCGGCCGCCCCACCCCCGGCCGCCAAAACGGCACCACTACCGTCTTGGCTGACCAACTACACCCGGTCCCTCGCCTCGGACCGTTATAGAGTGACCTTGAATGGCTGGACCTGGCAACTCTTCGAGGATGCCACCTTCAACTACCTCTGGTTCCTGTGGATCCTGATGTGGCTCGTGGCCCTGTTCGCCTTGGTCGCCGCCCTGGCCGGCAGATTCGCGCCGGGTCTTGTAGCCTGGCAGCCTCGCCTCATTCCCTCACTGGTGCTTGCCATCATCCTCACCCTGCTGCCACAATTCTGCATGGCGGTCCCCGTTTTCCCCGGCTCCCCTCCGGGCATCATCGGGCCCGACACCTCCATGGGCATCCTGCCCAAACCGCATGTGCTCGCCTACTATGCGGTATTTTTCTTCTTTGGCACCATCTATTATCGCAACCATGACACCTCCGCCCGGCTGGGCGCCCGGTGGAGGCTTTGGCTCCCCCTGGCCCTGGTGGTACTTTTTCCAGCAGCGCTCAATACCCTCGACAATCGCCTGCTCAACACCCCCCTCCAGGTCGTCTACAACTGGCTGATGGCGCTGGGCATGATGGGCCTGTTCCACTCCGTCCTCAACCGCCAAAGCCCCGCCATCCGCTATATCTCCGATTCCTCCTACTGGCTCTACCTCGCCCACCTCCCGCTGGTCATCGCCCTTCAGGCGCTCGTCTGCGACTGGTCATGGCCCGCTTGGGCCAAATTCCTGTTCATGCTCAGCGTCTCCACCATCCTGCTGCTGCTGAGCTTCCAGCTCCTGGTGCGCGACAAACCCCCGGGTTGGCTACTCAACGGCCGCAAAACCACCCGTACCCAAGGCAAAGCCCCTTCTGCCTAAGGCCCCAGCCCAGCATCAACCACCCCGTTTCTTTCCGAAAACCCACACAACCCACACAACCCACACAACCCACATACCCCTGGCATGAATTTTCCCACTGCAAACGCCAATTCCCCTTTTGCCTACCCTCCACCGACCTGTTTTTGTAAGAATTAAGACAGCCCTCTATCGCTTGATCCGGAATGAATCCGCCGTGCCTACGGCGGCTGACCCGGGACCGGGTCAAACCCTTGTCCGAGGTGCTCCTTGGGTCTTCGCTTCTGGTGCTTTGGCTTGTTGCTGGCAGCTTGGTCGGCACCCGTATCAAGGGCCGATGTGCTGCTCTACGACTATGTGCAAACCAGTCTGATTGGGCCGGTAAACACCCAAACGGCATACAACGCCGAAAAATTCGCCGACAACCGCACCAAAATGGCGCAGCGTTTCATCACGCAGGCCAATGGCTATGTCATCACCCAGCTCAAACTGAATATCTGGACCGGCCTACCCAATTCTGGAACCTACACGGTCGATCTTTACTCAGACAACTCAAACGCCGTCGGAACCAAGGTTGCCACAGCCGGCACACGCGACATCGCCACCATCTATGCCCAGAATGGAACGCTCACCCAGGCCACCTTCAGCAACCTGAACATCAACCTGGCTACCAACACCTCCTACTGGGTGGTGGTGGAAAGCAACACGGGGGGGGTGGAAGGCAGCGGCATGTACTGGGGCCACGGCGGCAGCGCCATGGTGACCAACCCCACCAGCGCCGCCAGGTTCAACCCAGCCACCACGCCCCAGTGGTTCACCTATCCCAACGCCTCCAACCCCGGCGCCCTCGGCATGCAGGTCTACGCCTCCGTCCCCGAACCCGGCACCTTCCTCCTCGGCGGCCTCGCCTCCCTGCTGGGCGGCGGATCCCTCTGGCGCAGAAGGCCCCGCAGCACCTCCACAAAAGCCAAATCCAATCAGCCTCACCTTCAGTCAACCGCCAAAGCCCCGCCATCCGCTATATCTCCGATTCCTCCTACTGGCTCTACCTGGCCCACCTGCCGCTGGTCATCGCCCTGCAGGCGCTCGTCTGCGACTGGCCATGGCCCGCTTGGGCCAAATTCCTGTTCATGCTCAGCGTCTCCACCATCCTTCTGCTGCTGAGCTTCCAGCTCCTGGTGCGCGACAAACCCCTCGGCTGGCTGCTCAACGGTCGCAAAGCCTCGCCATCCCAACCCAAGTGCCGCCTGACACCAAATTCCCGGCAAAAGCTGCACAATCTTCAGCCCTTTCACTAAAGCCATAGCCGAGACAAACACCACCACCTTTAGTGGCGTTCCATCCCATTTATTTCCCCAACCTGATCCGGCAAAGACACACCCCGCATGCCCAGCATGCCACATTAGTAACCAACACCGTGTTACCCTGTACACAATCTTTCCCGACAGGAGAATCTCTGTGCCCAGCATGATAACCCTTCTTCCCTTCCTTCTCCTGTCCCCTGGCACCGACCCCGCCCAAGCAACACTGTTAGCTAACTACACCTTCACCCAAGGTCTGGCCCCATGGACCCCCAACGCACAGATCAAGCTGCTGGGCACCTCCAACGAAGGCGCTAGGCTGGCCCTACAAGCGCCTGATCCTTTTTTGGTTAGCCCCGCACTCAATTTCCCGGCAGGCAAACCCGTCACCGTCACACTGCGCATGCGCTCCTCCGGTGAGCCTGAAGGCCAGTTCTACTTCGGCAAGGAATTCTCCGAGGCCAACTTGCAAAGTTTTGAAGTTTTTCCCGATGGCAAATGGCACGAATACACCGTGCGCCTTCCAGCACAAGCCCCCGGTGCCTTCCTGCGATTCGATCCCCCCTGCGGAGGCCAGCCACTCGAACTAACATTCATCCGCGTCGAGACCGGCTTGCCAATCCCGCTCGAACCCTGGGCCACACCCGCCCAGTTGCGCGGTAAAAAAATGGTCTGCGGCGGCCAGTTCACCACCAGTGGCGGCGACCAAGCCGTCACTTCCCGCTACCTCGCCCAACACCCGGAATTCACAGCTTCTTTCCCCTACGACGGCCTCATCATCCCCGCCCTCATCGACGCTAAATGGTCCAAAACCATGGGGCTCCCCGAAGAAGACCGCTTCCTGCACGGCGTGGTCTGGAACTCCACCCGTATCCCACCCGCCGCCATCGACGCCATCGCCACCGATCTCAAATCCGTCAAATGGCGTGGACTCACCGACAACTTCCTCAACTACTCCATGATCGACGCCACCCGCGGCCGCTTCATGCCCGACTTCACCAACGACAACGACTGGGCCATCCTCGAACACAACGCCCGCCAAGCCGCTCGCCTCTGCCGCCTCACCGGCATGAAAGGCTTCTGGCTCGATACCGAACAATATGGCAACTACCGCTGGCGCACCGAATCCGGTGTCCCCGAATTCGACCCCAAGCGTCCCACCAACCTGAAATTTCCCCTCGGCAAGGACACCCCCGAACTGCTCCGCAAGCGTGGTGCCCAGTGGATCCGCGCCGTCCAGGAAGAGCTACCCGGCGTCAAGATCATCATCACCTTCGCCTGGTCGCCCGATGCCAATGGCTACGAACCCATCAAGGGCGCCAACGGCTTCCTCAACGGCATACTCGACGGCATCGAGAAGCCGGCCCAACTCATTCACGGCTACGAAAACACCTTCTACTTCGGTCAAGGCCCCGGCACCAAACACACACGCGACGGCTTCCCCGGCGGCCGCGAGCGCTTCGAGTCCACCCGTGCCAAAATCCGCCAATGGCGCGCCTTCAGTTCCAACCCCGAAAAATACGATGCCTTCCTCCGTACCGGCATGGCCGCCTGGGTTGAGGATGATCCCTGGGCCAACTGGCCCGGGTGGCCCAGCGGCGGCACCGAGTCTTTCTGGTCCAACCTGCCTCTGGCACTCGCCACCAGCGACGAGTATGTCTGGGTTTGGTCCGAACACACCCGCTATGGCGTCGATGCCAAAGCACCGGTCAACCCTTTCCTCTCCGCGCTGCGCAACCGCACCTTCAACACCGGGCAGGAGCAAGTCCCCTCCCTCACCGAAGACTTCCAAACCGATCCGCTGCAAAACGGCTGGCACTTCGATTTCGACATGCTCGCCATCGCCGGCGCCAAAAAAACCGGGCACCAGATCCCACTCATGAGCACCGAAAACATGCCCTACCATTGGGACCCGTCGGCCAAGGCTCTCGCGGTGCAAAGCCAACCACCCATCCGCCAGCGCCGCCGCTTTGCCCGGCCCATCGCAAGCCCTACCACCACCAAACCGTGGAACGCCTCCATCCACTTCCAGGTGGAGCAGTTCGGCTCCAACCCCGACAATCCCCTGCTGCTCGGCCTCTTCACGGCCGACCAGCCAGCCGGACGCGACTCCCTCACCCTGCGCCTCAATGGACCCGATACCACCACCCTGGTCCTCGACCGGGACGGCCAAACCCGTCAGGTGCCCGTTCAACTCCCCGGCGGGCTCCGCCCCGGGCAGCCCTATGCCCTCGCCTGCCAACTGCAACCTGCCAGCCAATCATCCCCTGCCACGCTCACGCTCTCGCTGTCCGAGTCAACCGGCACCACCGGCAAACCCCTGTTCCAAACCAGCCTGCCGCTCCCGGGCTCCAATTCCTTGCCCGCGTTCGATGAAATCGCCGTCGCGCTCTGGGAATCCCCTTCGGTCCCAACCGCCCCGGCCACACCAGCCACCGAAAAACCATCCAGGCTTCTCGTCCAACGGGTCCAATTGAAACCAGCCCCTTAATCCGGGCCCCGCTCCGTGGTAGGCTCCGGAGGTACCCGCTTCCATCGGAGTCCCGCCATGTCACGCTGCCTAGCCCTCCTGTTGGCCCCGCTGCTTGCCTGCGCGCCCCTGTCAGCCCAGGAAACCCGCCGTCCCAACATCCTCGTCATCGTCGGCGACGACATGGGCTACGCCGATGTCGGCTTCCATGGCTGCGCCGATATCCCTACCCCGCATCTCGATGCCCTGGCCAAATCCGGCACCCGCTGCACCAGCGGCTATGTCAGCGGTCCCTACTGCTCCCCCACCCGCGCCGGCATGCTCACCGGCAGGTACCAGACCCGCTTCGGCCACGAGTTCAATCCAGGCAACGGCCCCAAGCAGGGCCTGCCCCTCACCCAGAAAACCCTGGCCGACCGCCTCAAGGCCGCC
>CAIWHS010000118.1 GCA_903912515.1 uncultured Planctomycetaceae bacterium | reverse complement strand
CTCATGGCACCCACTCCAAGGGGTTGGCGGGTTGCCAATAAGGCCGGCCGTTTTCATCCAACGGGTTGAAGCGGTTTGGGGCCTCGCCTTCGCCGGCCAGCAGGGCATAGCTGCCCAGGAACCAGCCGGTGGCGACATCTTTCCAGCCGGAGCGGTTGCGCCACCAGTTGTCCGGGCCAAGGTCGGGATGGTCGAGGGTGTCGAAGCGAAGGCGGGCGCGGGTTGGCAGCGACAAAACCGCGCTTGCGCCCACCTGGAAATAGTCGAGGCGGGTGGGGTCGAGCACCACCAGTAATTTTTCGGTCTCGTTGCCGGGGCTTTCCAGCCAGGTGCCCAGCGCGAGCAAGGGGTGCCAGCCATATTCTTTTTCGAGGAGAATGCGGGGGATATTTTGCGGTTGGAAGCCGCGCTTTTGCAGAAGGTAATCGGTTATCACGCGCATGGTGGGGCGCAGGCCCGCCTCTTGCGTCCAGCGGTTGGGCGGCTCTAGGGCCAACACCTTCAGGGAAGGAAAGCGGTTTTGCCAATCTTTGAGGCGTGATTCGCTTTGGTAGCCACCCAAGGTGACCGCGGCTGATGGCTGGAAGGCCGCCTCGGGGTGAACCTGGATGGAGCGGGCGGGCAGGGAGAGCCAAGATTTGCTAGCGAGCAACAGCAGCGCGAGCACCAGCAGCGGGAGCAGAAGCCGGATAAGCCATTGCCGCCCAATCATGGCCTGCCTAGCCCTTCATGGTCTGAAGGAGCGGGGCAACCAGGTCGGTGACAGCGGCGCGGGAATTGGCCTCGAGGAGGCCACGGCGAACCAGGGAAAGTTTTTTGGCATCGAGGCCCGCAAGCACATGATGGATGGGGCGCAAAGCCTTCACAGGCACGCTGAGCCTGTCCACCCCCAAGGCCGCAAGGACCACCGCGCCGCGGGGATCGGCAGCCATTTCACCGCAGACACTCACCGTTTTGTTGTGGCGGTGGGCGGCGACAATGACCGGTTCGAGCATGGACAAAAAGCCGGGGTGCAGGAAGTCGAGGTGGGGAGTGCCCACCGGATTGTCGCGGTCGAAGGCGAGGGCGGATGCTGCGAGATCGTTGGTGCCCAGAGCGAGGAAATCGGCGCGATCCAGCCAGCGATGGGCCAAGGGGATGGCGGCAGCCGATTCGAGCATGAGGCCAATTTCAACTCGGTTATCGTGGTTGAGCCCGTCGGCCCTTAGGGTGGATTTGGCATCGGCCAGGGTTTCGACCACCAAGTCGACTAGCTCGGTGCAAGAGACCAAGGGCACTAGCAAGCGCACCGGGCCGTGGGCGCCTGCGCGCAAGATGGCGCGCACCTGCTCGCGGAACAGCCGCTGCAGTGGAGGAGAGTTGAGGACCAGGCGCCAGTCGTAGCCTTGCTCGGCCTTGGCCAGCAGGGAGACGGAGGCCAGCTTGTCGGGCCGCAGGTCGAAGGTGCGGATGCAAACGGGTCGGCCGCGCATGCCGGTCACCAGTTTGGAGTAAATGCGCTCTTGCTCTTCTTCGGTGGGCAGCGAGCGTCTGGCCAGGAAGAGGAACTCGCTGCGGAAAAGGCCAACGCCGCTAGCGCCGTCACGCAAGGCAGGCTCCACCTCGCAGAGCAGGTTGATGTTGGCTTCCAAAGTGGGGACACTGGCACGCTTGGCAGGCGGATCCATAGGGGGCAGGTCCGACCCTGGACGGGGCTGTGCGGGGGTGTCGTCGGGTGTGGCATCGGGGTCGATCAGGCCGGTGGTGCCGTCGATTTTCAGCCCGCGGCCCGGCTGGGCGACACGGGCGAAATCTCCCACCTTTCCCACCATGGGCAGGCCCAGCGAGCGGGCAAGGATGGCAGCATG
>CAIWHS010000117.1 GCA_903912515.1 uncultured Planctomycetaceae bacterium | reverse complement strand
TCTTGAAATGCCCGATGGCGAATCCGCCTTTGATCAGTTCTCCAACGAGTTGAGCATGTTGCCTGTGCCGGAAAAGGTTCGTGGCTAAGATTGCCCCTTTTGCCACCGCGAGTTAGTCAAAAGCGCTGAGGCCCTTTTCCTTTTAAGGAAAAGGGCCTCAGCGCTTGGCGTTTAAGGGATTATTGAAGATATGAGCCAATGGTTCAACTCAAATGAATGTGAATGCATAGAGAGCTTGTCAATGACCCAGATATGGTGCTTATTAAAAACCAAGGGGGTCATGGTTTCAGGGTATTCATGGACGCTGAGCGGAGGTGGCTCAAGAGAGGGAATTTGTTTTCGGGTTAAGGTAGCGGGAGGTCGGTGAAAGTGAAGGGGACCAGATGGTCCATAGTTTCCCAAGTGGTATACACCAACTTGGTGGGTGGGCCGGCAGGTTTGGCAGGCTTAGGCGCAGCGGCGGCAGGCAAACCGGGAAGCACCAAGCCACGAATATTCATTTTTGCCATCTGCTGCTGAGGCACGGGTGGCCCGAAAGTGAAAGTGATAGTTGCGAAATTGGGCCCGCTAGTGCCCCAGTTCGAGCCCTGGTTTTGGAACTTGTTCCCATCGGCATCCGTAAGCTCAAGCCTTTGGTAGAGGGAGTTCATCCAAGTGTAATCACCCGGGTTGTCATTGTTTTTTTCCCGTACCGAAAGTTTCACAGTGACTGGCTTGCCCGCGTTTTCGCCAACTCCCGTAACCTCGTCAATCGTGAAGCTGGTCGTGCCAATCTCAACTGTTTTACCTTTGCTTTTGGCCAGTTCGGTGGTGATGGGCATTTGCTTTTGTTCCACCAAGACAAGGCAAGAGACAACCCCGGAAATGCTTTTGATGTTGCCGCTGGAATTGGCTGGCCTTCGCAAAGCCACATTCGCCATCTGGGTTTGTGACCGATACCCATTGCCGTAACGACTTACATGGCGGCGGGCACCGTTGTTGTTGGCGGGGTCATTTGTGGTGGGCAGAAGCGATTGTCCGTCCTCGGTCCAAGCTTCGGTAAGACGGGGTTCGTTCACACCCAATAGGGGAAGCCTAGGCTCACTAAAAATGGCCATTCCGAGAGTTAGTGTCTCATTACGAACCGGGGCGCTAATGGGGGGCTGATTCCCCTGGGGCATAGGTGCGGAGTTTGCCAAATCGATATTGCGAAATTGCTGAAGCGATGTGGCCACAAGGCGGAAGCCACCATCATAAGTAACAAGCGGCGGGCAGTTCCCAGCACCCAAGCGAATACGGTCGTCACCATACCCCTGTTGTAGGCAAGTGCCAGTCAGGCGGCCCAACTGGTCGACGACTTCAAGAACACTGAGGTTTTCACAACCATACTCAACCTGCTGCTCCAGATTGTTCCAAGCCTCCAAGGTATAACCGGTGGCCTTGGAAATGGCCTCAAGGGTGGCACGGAAGGTTCTGGTTTTGCGCTCGAGGCTAACTCGCTTGGGGGCCAAGCGAATGGAAGCTTCGATAGGCCCCAATAATTCAGAGACGCGCCGGCGAACCTCGGCATCTGGATGATTTTGGGCTTGGCGCAACGCCTTCAGGCTGGCTTGCCCACCTAGGCGCAGAGCGTCAACTGCCGACTCTCGCTTGGCAAATTGCGAAGAACCAAGATCTTCAACCAGCGACGCGAAAGATTCGATTTCTTGGGTGGCGCTTGCCGATTTGGGGAATGAGGCAGGGGGGGTAGCACCTTCCTGGCAGCTAACCCCTCCCGAACCCCTCAGGACCATCCCAACAGACCAGCCGCAAAGCAACAGGTGCCGCAGTAGGCTTGTTTTGCCAGTTCGCATGATATTTCGTGCTCCCAGACAATCTCGCCCAGGGCTTTAGCCCGGTTGCGGGGCCGGCCGTAAGGATGTGCACTTGATGCTACAGCAGCCGATGGCAGTTTATCAAGGACCACCTTGGCGGTGTCTGGCGGTTGGAACAAAATCGATGGTAGACCTGTCAGGTCCTGCGGACTGTGCCGAAAAGGGCTTTTATGGAGCCGTTCGTAAAGATTTGGGAGTTTTAGGGATTGGCCTAAGGCTTATCCCGGCTTGGAGTTTCGGCCAAAAATAATAATGCGCCTTGGCTTTCGGGGCGGGGATTCTTTTCGGGTGGATCAGGAATTCCTACCCAACCTTGAAGGGCCTTTCCTGGTCTGGCTCTTGAGCATTGCATCAGCCAGGCTTGGTTTGTTGTGGGTGGGGATGAGCAAAGAAGGGCCAGGGGGATGGCGGCTTCCACGGTCCAGGTACCCTCGCCTTTGCCAACTTTCACAAACCAGCGCGGATCCCAGCCTTGATCGAGCCAGCAGGCATCGGAAACTCCTCCGGCTTGGTCCACCACCAACCGATAGCCGGTGGAATAATCGCGGTCGATGTCGAGGTACCAGCCAATTCGATCCCTTTTGGGTGAGGCACTGTCACGGGTACGGGTTGCCAGCGGTTCCACTGCCACTGAATCAGGGCTGGGGCAAATCGCTGCCAGATATAAAAACTCGGAATCATAGGCAAATGCGAATTGGGCCTGCTCCTCGGCTTTTCCACCACGAAGAGAACGGAAAGACCCCTGCCATTGGGGATCATCCAGCTTGCCGTCCAGAAAGGGGCGGGAAGTTGCCTTGCGGCAGGCCATGAGGGGCCTAGGGCATTCACCCTGCCGTTGTGACAGCCAAAGTTCCAAAGCGGCGGCTGTTCGCCAGGGGCTCTCGGCGGGCAAGGCGTTAGCCAGCCTGCGGTGGTAGGCGCGCGATTCGCCCTCTAAATCTCCCGCCGGAGCCGAGGTGTTTTCTAAAGCGTTGGCCCCGAGAAGCGTTTTGTTAAAATCGCGCGCTTCAGCCACCCGGCCCAAATGGCGTTTGGCAGATTGAAGTCCGAATTGAATCATGGGGTCTTCGGCAATCTGAGCCCCATGGGCCGCGAGCACCGCGGATAAGGTAATACATTCCTCAAGCCACTGTCGGCTTTGGGTGCGGTCGTTCAGGAAAGAAGTTTCGCGCTCGAATTTATCTGCGAATTCGGCGTTAGGCTTGGGGCTTTTGCCTCCCTCCCGAACGGTGGCATTGAAGGTGACCGCCTGCCCCACTTGCAGGATGCCTCTCTCCACACGCTGCGAAAGCTCAAATCGTCTCCGCGCTTCACCGCTGGAACCGAAGGCGATCAGCCACCTGCATGATGACGGGACCAGGGAACTGGCTGGGTAGCGGTTGACCAATAGACGATGCAATTCACGGGCTTGTAGCCATGCACCCTGCCGCGACTGGTTGGCTGCGAGGCGCGCAAGGAGAGAGGCCGCCTGATGATCAGGCAGCTTTTCTAAGGTGGGCAACAAAGCCGCTTCCAGTTTTTGCGGATCATTGATGGGGCTTGCTGGAGCCAAGGCCAAGGAGCGGATTTGGTTTCGCAGGCGCAGAGTTTTCAGAGTTTCCCCATCGGGTGCATCGGCGATTGTTTGGGGGCGACGCATGCCTTGGCTGCTTGCTTCCAGTCCATCCATGAGATGCGGCAGTTTTTTGCCGGCCATGCCTGCGGGATGGACCTGGTTCCAGCACTCCACAGGTTCAGCCGATTCCCAGGTGAACCCTGGTTGGACCAGCAATTTTGCCTGGCTCGTCCAATCTTCGAGACTGTCTTCGAGAATGTCGTGCAATTCTTGGGTGTCGATGCGGGCAGAAACATCAGGGCGGGGCGCTACTCGGGCCATCACACGCGAAACAGTCCAAGGTTCAAGACCCAATTCAGTTATTTGTTCAGGGTATGCTTTGGGATCGGCTGCCAAACGGGTGCCATCTAGAACTAAACGGCTGATTGCTTGCTCTAGCCCGTTTTGTCCACCAACCTGATTACCAGGAACAACTATCAACCTTGGTCGCTGAACCCGCAAAGCCAGCACCAAACTGGCTTCCAATTCAGGCAGTAGGCGAGTCAGTTGTTCATGAACAACTGCCACATCCCCCAGGCGATCCAAATCGGCCGGTGGGGCTTCATCCCAGCTTTCCACCCAGGCGGCGCCACCCTGACGGGCTGCTTGGAGATATTTGCCATGGGATGCGGGCGTGTTCACTTCGGGAGTCAGCATGCGAGTGGAAGAAACCCGCCAACCGTCCACTACGCCTAATTTGCCAAGGGTTGCCCAAGCGTGGGCGCCTTCGCCTGCAACCCATTCAGAAATGGCGAGTTCATGTCCTGCGCCACGGCAAACTTCCCATGTTGCGCCAAAATCTGCCGAGCGCAAAATACGTCCCAATTCTCCAGCACAGTAGCAGACCCCTTCGTCATCCATGCAGACCGAATGCAATGGCAAGCGTTGGCCGGTGTGGGCCGTCGACAACTCAGCCCTAGTTTGGCCGCCTGACTTCGTTGTTCCTGCCAAAATGGTGGTACCAGGATTGCCGACAACCAAGGTACGGCCGTTTTTCTCCGTCGCCGCCCGCCATTGGCATTGCCTGGCCGCTTCACGGGTGAGGGGCAATTTTCCTGCCTGCCAGCCATTGGCTCCGCGGATCAAATGCAATCCATGAGTGCCGAAGGCGCTATCACCTGCTATTGCCATCACACCAGCGGAGGCGCCTCGAAGGTCTAGGTCCACCTTGCGAAGATTGCCTTCGACCCATTCCCCCAAACTGCCATCCAAGCCAATCAAAGTCAGTCGACCCGAAGATTTGTCCTTTTTTGGCTCATCAGGGGTGGAGACTGGTTCCCAGCGGGCTGTCCGCCAACCGAGGCCTACAGGGGTACCACTGCCTTTAGAAACAGGTTGCCAGCTTTTACCGCCATCGGTGGATTGGAAGAGACCACTTGGCTGTAAGGGCGAAGACTCGCCCCATAAGAAGCCCAATTGAGAACCTGGTGTGGGGTCAAACAAAACCCCATGCAGAGGCGGGAGCATTCCAGGCAAAGCCCGGTTCCAGGTTTTTCCACCATCGCGGGTGAAAAACAAGATGCCCGACGGACCCGATGGCGTTTCCTCGCGGCCCACCAGCCAGCCGCGTCTTTCATCCTGAAAATAGAGGCTTAGCAGGGAGCCCATGACCCCCAATGGTTGCTTTTCCCATGTTTTGCCGGCATCCCTGCTGGAAAGCAGTGTGCCTTCATCCCCTGCGGCCCAAATCGTGGCGCCAACTTGGACAATTGTTCTTAAACAAGCATCTTCGGGGTGCCGGGTATCGGCCTGTGCCAGTAAAGCGGCGATGAGCAGCGAAATATCAAGCATATGCGGGGCTCCAGAATACTGGATCTGCCATACCCGCCTACCGCAAAAAGGATCAAGACCTTTCGCCAGGTTGCCTGTTTTTACTATTTATCCCATTTAGGCTTAGGCCTAAGAATAGGCCGGCTGCGATTCCCATGCTGTCCCAGCCCACATCTAAAATGCTGCCATGGCGACCACAGAAAGGTTGAATCGCCTCCGTTGCCATTCCATGGGCCACGCTCGCCAATACAACCAACAGCCAATGAGGTCGCCCGAAATGCCAGGCAGGCCATAGGGTAAGCGCAAGATATCCGACAACATGTAGCGATTTGCTTGCCCAAAATGCAAATTCACTTGGGATAACTGCATCTCGAACTACCAAGGTTTCTGGCCGTAAAAGTCCAACGGTCCATAAGGTTACCCAAATCAGCCAAGTTATGGCCAATAGCCTTTTCCAACCAGAATTGATTGTATTCGGCATGGCTTTCAGTCTAATTGCAGGAATATATGAAATTTGGCTAATTGACTTTTAGACAATATGGCCGATAAAGTAGGTATATGAAGAGCGTGGTGCGATTGGTTCTGATTACTTTACTTGCCGGAATGGCAATTCCGCGCCACGCATGCTGTGCACTCAACTCTGTTTTTGCGAATGCCGAATCCGAGTCAGCCTGTTGCTGTTCTTCCAAGAACCAGCCTCTAGAATCCAATCCAAATCGCCCGTTGGGCGAAGGTCCTTGCTGCAAACAGCTAGACCTTATCGTTCAGGGCACCCAAGATGCTTCTTTCAGGTTGATTGATTCTGATTCGTTAGCTAGGAGCTCTCTTTGGCCAGCTGTCAATCGGCTCGACAATAATCTAATTTGCTCATTTTGTACCCGGGAAAAATCGTCGTCTCCGCCAAGGCCGGTTCGTATCGTTTTTTGCCATTGGACCTGCTAACCAAATCTTGTTCGATTCCGCCTGGTGATGACTATAAGTTGGATTGTGAGAATTCACGGTTTTCATCACGGGTCTGAACCACAACGAATTTAGTGTTTCTGGTGGCTAAAAGGCTAGGGTTAAAATCTAGTCATTAACAAGGAGAGACTGCTATGAATCTTAAGAATTTGATTGCTTTGACTGGTTTGCTTTTGGCGGTTGCTGGCGGGACCATCGCCTACAACCAGATTTCGACAAGCACAGATCAGCCCGGGTGTTGTGCATCCAAGCAGGCTTGCTGCGTTTCAGAGCCATCTTGCTGTGACGAAAATTTGGTTTCTGCTAAAGCAAAGGCTTGCTGTGGCCAAGGTGCTTGCTGCTCGGAAGGGGCTGAATGCTGTGATACCGGGGAGTGCTGTGGTACCCCGGTTTGCTGCGAAGACAAATCTTGCTGCGATGCATCCGACGCTCCTGAATGCTGCAAGTCGAATACAGCAGTGAAGGCGAAGGCCCCTTGCTGCGAGGCATCGAAAACTGCTGTCGTAGGTCTGCAGAAGTAAGCAAACCTGTAGGTACGGGTTTAGCCTGTAAAATTTAGGCCCGGGTCTCTGAAAAAGGGACCCGGGCTTTTGATTTGGCTTTTGGCAATCAATTGGTCATTTGACCCGGATGCTTGGCCGGTTTACTTTCAACTTCTCCCAAACGATAGATACAGGATCCCTCCCATGCAAATGCAAGCAGCGCCTGGCTGGCTGGTGATTGAAAACGGAACCCTGTTTGATTCAACAGGAAAACCGCCTGTGCTTAACGCTTGTGTGGTTGTTCGGGATGGGCGCATAGTTCATGCTGGATTGCCCAATCCTGCTGCGGTGGTTCCGCCTGATGCTAGGCGTGTGGATGCAAGTGGCTGCACGGTGCTTCCGGGGTTGGTGGAGGCCCACTTCCATCCAACCTATTTCAATGTGGCGGCGCTGGAGGATTTGGACATCAAGTATCCGGTGGAGTATGTCACCCTGCTGGCGGCAGCGAACGCAAGGCTGGCGCTTGAATGCGGCTACACCGCAGCCAGGTCTGGTGGCAGTCTGTTCAATATTGATGTTTGGCTAAAAAAAGGAATCAACGAGGGGGTTTGCCCAGGTCCTCGCCTTGCAGCCAGCGGCAGGGAAATTTGTGGTGTAGGCGGCCTGATGGATTGGAATCCGGATTTTCGAAAGATAGGCATGGAAGGTCTGGTGTTGCTTGTCAATGGGCCAGTTGAGGCCAGCGCTGCGGTGCGCAAACTGGTGAAAGATGGGGTGGAATGGGTGAAAACCTACCCTACCGGTGACGCCGCCGCCCCCGATACCAATGACCACCACACCCTATGTATGACAGCCGAGGAAATGGAGGCAGTGGTTCGAACTGCCCACAACCATGGCCTGAAAGTCACCGGGCATTGTCGCGCGACAGAGGGCATCAAAAACGCTGTGCGGGCTGGCTACGACGCCGTTGAGCATGGCACTTTTCTCGATGATGAGGCGATGGAGATGATGCTGAAGCGCAAGGTGCCCATGGTTCCAGCGCTCTATTTCGAAAAGGCAAGCATCGAGCAAGGGCCGAAATTTGGCATGTCGCAGCGGGTTATCGACGGCCATCAGGAAACGCTGGATGGTGGCATGAAAAGTGCCTTGCGCTACCTTCGAGCGGGGGGCCCGGTCGCCCTGGGCGGAGATTATGGCTTCGCTTGGAATCCACACGGTGACTACGCCAAGGAAATTACCTTTTTTGTGCGGGAAGTAGGCTTCACGCCAACCGAAGCTTTGATTGCGGCAACCCGCACAGGTGCAGAGATTTTGGGTTGGCAAAATGAAATTGGCACGGTTGAGCCGGGAAAACTGGCTGACCTGCTAGTGGTGCGGGGTGATGTGCTCAACAATGTTGCTTTGTTGGAAAACCGCCAAAATTTTGAGGCAGTGATCCAGGGGGGCTGGTTGCGATCAGGCCGACTAGCTAGGCCTGATCGCTGAAAAAATGTCAGCCACCCGGTCGCTTGCGCCCCGGCTCTCTCACCAACGGGTGGAGGTCGGGGTTGCGGTCGATGAATGCCCCAACCCATTCGGCCAGCCGCTCTCCCAGTTTGCGACAAGATTCTTTAACCTCTTCCTCGCGTGGTTCACGCACAGCGATGGCGCCATAGTGGGCGCTGGCCGTTTTGCTGACATAGTCGGTCAGGCCAAAGGTAAGGAACCCGAAATTCATCAGGATGGTGTTGAGGGCCTGGCAGGTGACCTCGCTGCCACCGCCCCAAGCGCCGGCCGAGCTGAAGGCACAACCGATCTTGCCATCCAAGCTCATCCAGAATGGTTCCATTTGCTCGTCCCAAAATCGCTTCATGCGCCAACTCATCAAACCCAAATTGCAGGGACTACCCAAGGCGATTCCATCTGCATTTTTTGCCACTTCTGCGGCATCCGGATCGGAAATGCTAACCACGCGGACTTCCATCCCCTCGACGCGTTGGGCTCCTTCCGCAACAAGTTCGGCCATTTTTTGGGTGTTCCCAGATAGTGAATCGTAGATCACAGCGATGAGGCCCATGTTTTTTTTCCTGTTGTTTTGCAATCAAATAAAGCAGCCGGCGTTTTGGCGCCGGCTGTTTCCGTGGATAATAGTGTAAACGATATTGATCGCTAGGCCACAGTTTTGGCTGGTATTTCCTGAGGATACTCAGGGTGGGTGTAACCATGATTGCGCACCCTGCGACTTGGGAAAATCCCGCTAACAGTTTCCTGCACCTCGTCTACCACAAAAAACTGGCCCGGGGCTGACTGTTGAATGAGTTTTTCCACCCGGGATCTTTCCCGCCTGGGAATGATAGTGGTCACCACTTGCACAGGACCGGTTGAGCCTTCAGCTTGAACCTTGGTGGCGCCAAAACCTTGGGCCCGGAGTTGTGCCATCAAGGGGGCGCTGTCGCCGCATGCAAAGATTCGCACCCCAAGGGTGCCGATCGCCAATTTGCCTTCCAGCGTGATGCCCAAGTAATTGCCAAGGGTAAAACCAGTAGCAAACCCGATGGTGCACCAAGGGTTGGACAGGTTGTTCATCACATGACCGATGGCAAACAGCCAAATCGAGATTTCGAAGAAACCGAGCAAGGCTGCAAGCCCGCGTTTTCCGCGCGCGACAAAAATGATGCGGATGGTTGCCAGAGTTACCACCAGCATTTCCGCAATAAAAATGATCAGGGGAAGCATAGTTTGCCAGCCAAAAATACCACCGATAGCCATTAGCCCGGTGGTTTCCATTAAACCTTCCTCAGCCATGAAAACAGGGCTCCTCTCGCCAATAATTGAAGTGGCCTATAGACAGAGACGCCTATTGGAAGCAAGAGGTTTGCTGGTTGTTGTTTGAAAGGTGGATGGATTCAAATATTTATCATTATTTGGTTTGCGGTTGGTTTTGGCCTTTTCGCAATAGCACCCAGCCAGTGCTGAAAGTGACCAGGCCCAAACCAAGCCAACCAATACCATCAAGCCAGCGCCCAGTCCAAATTCCCTCGATCAGGGCACCGAAAAGAACTTGGCTGAGGCCAATCACCGAGACCACAGCGGCCCGACCACCGGTGAATGCCTTGGTAAGGCAAATTTGCCCAGCAGTGGCGGTAAGCCCTACGCCCAATAACAGCCAAGGGGCGTTCCCCCGCAGAGCGTTGACGGCGACGAACTGGGAGGGCAGGAAAAGAAGGGCAACAGCACTGAAGGTACATGCAACCCCAGAAAAATGGACCACTACCGACCGTGTATCGAGGTGTTTGAGTTGATTTAACCCGATCATGGCAAAGGCGGTAGCCCAGGCCGCTATGAAGCTGGTGAGAAGGGGAACCCAGTCCAGTGACAAGCCTTCCCCTTCCCAGGGTTGTTTCACCATGGCCACACCCGTCACCCCAAGAATTGCTGAGATCCAAACCTGCCAGCCGGGTTTTTCACCAATCATGGGCCACGAAATCATGGCCAGCCAAACAGGGTAGGTGTTGGTGATCATCAACACTTCAGCAAGGGGCAATTTGGTGAGTGCGTAGAAAGTGCAAACCAGGCTGATAGAGCCAGCGATGCTGCGTTGCCAAAGAAACCATGAATCATGAACAACCAGCCGAGCCCTTGCCATGAGGGCCAAGGCCAAAGCAAAAACCAAGGCCAAGGCACTCCGCGCCATTGCCACCATCTGCCAGGAAACTTGGTCACTGAGCAAAGTGGTGAAAAAACCCATAAAACTGAAGACAAGGCTTCCTGCCAGCATCCAACTGGAGGCGGCTATCGGTTTTGTGGGCAAAAGGGCCATACAGATTTCCAGCCTTAAGCAAAACAACGCATTAAGATATGGAAGGCTTAAAATCCAGCGGAGTTATCCACGGGGTTGGCCTATTCATTAGATGGGTTGGGGAAAAACACCGAACATGACTACCATTTCAACAACCTATGAATGGTTTGGTCGGTTGATCAGCCAAGCTTGGAGCTTGAACATGACGAGGAGTGTTGGAACCATCCGGATTGTTTTTGCTTCTTTTGTAATGTTTTTGGCCTGTGTTTTTTCCCTGCGGGTGTGGTCGTTGCATTTTGAAGACAAACCCGCACGCGATTACAACTGTGTTTTCACGTTCCAAAGCATAAACCTTGACGGCATAGCAGACGAAAGTGCCTGGGGCCAAAGCCCGGTGATCGATTCCTTTTATAAAAATGGTTTAGGCGAAAAGGGAAAGGCCCAAACCGCTGCCCAATGCAAAGTTATATGGGATGATGAGAACCTTTATTTGTGGGCAAATATTTCAGATGAGGCCATTCAACCCAGCCCCGATGCATCTAAACCCGGGCTGGGAGATGCTTTGGAATTTTTTGCCAAGCCTGCAGCAGACAAGCCGGGCTATTTCCAATGGATTTTCACGCCTCAAGGTGGAGCGACTGGCAGGTTCTTACCCGATGCTGATGCACTGGTGAAATCGCCTGTAGAAGCTGTTCAAATACAGCAGCGTGGCTTTGGTGCCCAATGCAAAACGGTGATGGTTCCCGGCAAGGGCTATACCTTGGAGGCTGCCATTCCCTGGTTGGATTTGGCGCGAACTGGCGGGCGGCCAAGGCATGGCGAAAGATGGAACTTCAACATTGGCTTGGTAGATAAATCCAGCGATGGCAAAATCACTAACACTTCTTTGGCTGCCATAGTCGAAAAAAAGATTCCAACCTTTTTCCATCAGACCGAAAATTACCAGCCTCTGCGCTTTGTAGGGCCTGATATTGGGGTGCAAACCGGTTTGGTTTCAGGGGCTCTGGATACTACCGCCCTGAATGGTTCACCCGAACCACCTTCGCCCTATAGAGCCAGGAGGCTTTATCCGGGCTATGTCCCGGTTTTTCCCATCATGGCAAAACCTGTTCCAACTGAAGGAACTGGTAAGCCTCAGCTCTTGGTGATTCACCAGGATGCTCCCTACGGGCCGACTTTTATGTCAGTCGTGCCAGACTTGCCCGATGGGGTGGAAAAAGTTGAGCCCAAACGCGTTTTGGTAACGCCTGGTGGTGGAACAGCTTATGACTTTGCCTTTCATCCAAATTTTAAAGATAGTCCATTCCTTTATATTGGCTGGAACGGTCCACTGGTTGGTGGGAAAAGAAAGAACAAGGCCTCGCGCATCACCCGTTACAAGGTAAAACAGTTGGAACCGTTTTGCCTGGACGAGGCAAGCGCTTTGGTTGTGATCGAATGGGAGTCGGATGGCCATAACGGCGCTGCCCTTTGTTTTGCGCCGGACGGGAAATTGCTGGTGACCAGCGGGGACGGAACGGCAGACTCAGATAACGATGTCATGGGGCAGAGAACCGATACCCTGCAGGCAAAATTACTGCGTATCGATGTGGATAAAGCTACAGGCGGAAACGCTTACACCGTTCCACCTGACAATCCATTTTTTGCCGACAAGCGTTTTGCGCCAGAAACCTTTGCCTATGGCTTGCGCAACCCATGGCGTGTGTGTGCCGACAAATTCACGGGGCAGATTTGGGTGGGAAATAACGGGCAGGACATGTATGAGCAGGCTTACCTCATTCAAGCTGGGGCCAACTATGGTTGGAGTGTGAAGGAGGGGAGTGCGCCTTTTCATGCCAATCGGAAAGCTGGGCCTACCCCAATCAGTCCGCCAACGCTGGAGCACCACCATGCGCAGTTCCGCTCATTGACCGGTGGAGTGGTAATTCCGCCCGATTCAAACGGCCTCGCCGAATTGTCAGGATCTTATGTCTACGGTGATTATTCCACCGGGCGCATTTGGTCAATGAAACAAGGTGGGGGTAAATTAATATGGCATAAAGAGCTTGTAGATACCCCACTTCAAATAACCGCCTTTGGCTTCAACACCCGAGGTGAACTGATTCTGTGCGACCACAATTCAAAAGGCGGCATTTACACGCTGGAAAAACGCCCAAAAGAAATGCCCAGCAAGCCTTTTCCGGTTGACCTGATGGGCACAGGGCTTTTTGCCTCGGTGCCTAGCCACCGCGTGGCAAGAGGGGTTGTGCCTTACCAAGTGAACGCGCCATTTTGGTCGGATGGTTTGATCAAGGAGCGTTTTATTGCGTTGCCCGCTGGCAATGATGGGAAGGCTGTTTCAAAGATTGCCATGTCCGGTAAAGGGGGGTGGAATTTTCCCGATGGCACCGTGATCATTAAAAGTTTTGCCACCATTCCTGATGGAACCCAGCCCAAGGAGAGATTGTGGATTGAAACCCGCTTGCTGGTAAAACAGCAAAGCGAATGGGCCGGCTACAGCTACCGTTGGGACGATGCCGGAAATTCGGCAACTTTGGTAGGGCCAGAAGGCGCAGACAGGTCCATAACGAACACCGGGCCCGACGGAATTTCTTTCAGGCAATCTTGGCACTATCCCAGCCGGGCAGAGTGCATGGTTTGCCATACTCGGGCTGCTAACTTTACCTTGGGTTTATGCACTCTTCAAGCGAATGCGTCTGGAATTTATCCTTCTGGCAAAGCTGGGCAGATGCAAGTTTTTATGGGTTTGGGCATTCTGGCCTCCGAGGGGGATTATGCCCAAGCTTTGAACGAGCGAATTGTTTCCCAAGGCAAGGCTTTGAACCTGAGAGATCAGGCCCTTTCCGACTATGGAAAAACCATGGGGCCACAACCTGGCCAGCGTGGTCCGGATGGCGCGGGCCTTTTAACAACCCGCCAATATCCACGCTTGGTTGACCCGCGCGATACCACTCAGGATCTCGGTTTGCGGGCCCGCAGTTGGCTCCACAGCAATTGTTCCGCTTGCCATCAGGAGGCAGGGGGAGGCAATGCCCGCATCAATTTGGAATTTAGCACAGCTTTAGATCAGATGAATTTGGTGGACGAAAAGCCAATTCATTCGACTTTTGAACTGCCAGAGGCCCGATTGATTGCTCCCGGCGCCCCGGAGCGATCAGTTTTGCTAAAACGCATATCAATGCGTGGCACCGGTCAAATGCCACCCTTGGCCAGCCATCTGCCCGACCCGGAAGGGGTGAAGTTGATCACGGAATGGATTCAAGCGATGGGGAAAAAGTGGGATTAAATGGGCGTCCGATAGCAGTGTCGGATCACTTCTTCCAGAATCACCAGCCAAAGGCCAACCCCCACGATAGCGTTCATGGTGAAAAAAGCGGCGTTCATGCGTGTAAGATCGTTTTCCTTCACCAAAGCATGCTCAACCGCCAGTAATAGTCCCACCAATGCCAAGGCTGCAAGGTAAGGCCAGCCCAATAAATCGCCTGAGAGCCAATAAAGGGGTACTAACCAGGCCAACATCACCAAATGGCATAGTTTTGCCACCCGAAGGGAGCCGCGTACTCCCAGGCGAGCAGGCAGACTGTGTAGGCCGGCTTTGCTATCGAAATCTGCATCTTGGGTGGCGTAAAGGATGTCGAATCCAGCCACCCAAAACATCACAGCAAGGCCCAGAAAGCAGGGGATTGGCAATTCTTGGAGGGTGGCCCACCCTCGAATGGCGATCCATGCACCCACTGGGGCCAATCCCAATGCCAGCCCTAGCCAAAAATGGGCCAAGGATGTGAATCGTTTGGCTCTGCTATAGCCGCAAAGAAAGACCAACAGCGGTATCGAGAAAATCAACGGAACTGGGTTTTTTTCAATTAAAAAAAAGGCAGTACAAGCCACAAACAGTACGCATGACAGCCAGAAAAAGATGGTTACTGCCCGCACGGAGAGCAGGCCTGCCGGGATATGCCTGCCGGCAGTGCGCGGGTTGAGGGCATCTACATCGCGGTCTGCAAGGCGATTGAAGGCCATGGCCGCACTGCGGGCTGTGACCATGCACCCCAAAATACCGGCCAAATTAATCCAGGAAAAGCCATGCCTGCCCCATGCGAGTGTGGCCGCCGACAATGCGAAGGGCAATGCGAACAGGGTATGGCTGAATCGAATCAGGCCCATGTATTTGCCTAGAATTCCAGCCATTTTAGTAAAGCACCTATTTCCTTTCCAAATGGGTTAAATAGTGAGAATTGGATTTAAAATTAAAAACTATCTTTAAATATAAAGCAATTTGCCTGCCTGATTGGATCCTGTTTTATTCAAAACTATTTGTGTTTGGCTGCTTCTTTTTACTTGACAGCATACCCTGATTTCCGTTGCACTAGATCGATGGGGGTTATGGCATGATCCATCATGCTTGACCTTGGTTGTATCTAGGGCCTTGGAATCGCGCAAATGCTGAATTGTCAGTGCGACCTTTGTGGCTTGCAAATGGAACGTGATGAGTCCCGCTACGAGATGCGGGTTGAGGTGAGGTTGGCAAACCAGGACAGGGTACTGGCTGCTGAAGATTTTTCGGCCGAAAATATTGGAGCAGTGGCTCGCCTCTTGCGTGAGCTCCCATTTGGCGAGCCTGCCCCAGTTGAGCCCGCTGGTCACCATGCAGTGTTTGACCTGTGCCCTTCTTGCTGCCGTCGGTGGAGGCGAAACCCGCTCGGCGCCCGTCCGGCGGTGGATCCCCGCAGGGGTTAATCGGTCTGTTTGGAACATAATGGCCATCCGTGCTTTTTATGACCTTGTTTTTTAACCGGCAAAGCCATCGTCGGTGCAAAAAATATCACTACAAAGTTTAATAGCTGACTCTTTGTTGGCTTGGCAGGGTATCGGGCTTGAAAGAGCCAGATTTGCTCATGCTTTGTGGTTTTTCAGGATCATCCATGGCCTCTCCAATGCCTGGTTCGCAGGATCCCTGCTCATCTAATCCTGGGCCCCTTGGTTCACACCAAGCTGGCGTTTTGCATCTGTTGCCCCTGTCTGAACGATTGATGCTGGTCACCGAGACCATGCGTGAACTCAGCCGTCAAACTGATCCGCAAAATATGGCCAAGGTTTATTTGCGTCATTTGCGGGAATTATTACCCAATGACGGCCTTGTCGCAGTAAGTCGTCGTGATTTACCTACCCCCCATTATCGGGTAACCCGTTCGAGTCAATGGAAGGAAGAGGTCGACCCTTGGCTGCAGCGGGAGAAGCTGCCGGTGGTGACAGGAGGTGTTTTAGGCGACTTGCTTTACGGTAATGAGCCCCGAATTATCGGAAATTTTCAGGTCGATAAATCCGACCCCGCATTTGAACACCTCAACGGCTTCCAATCCATGGCCGCAATCCCCATGTACGACCAAGGGCGCGCCTTGGTGCTGGTGGGGTTGCTGAGCAAAAAAGCCAACGGTTTCGACCCTGAAAAATTGCCAGATCTCGTTTTAACGGCCAACCTTTATGGCCGCGCGAGCCATAATCTTATTTTAGCACGCCAGCTGGAACAATCAGTTCAAGAGTTA
>CAIWHS010000116.1 GCA_903912515.1 uncultured Planctomycetaceae bacterium | reverse complement strand
CGACATGCCAAGGTGATCACCGTAGTAACCATGCAGGTGCAAGTTGATTGATTGGTCAACCATGTTTCCATCGTCATCCTCCACCTGAGGCAATGAATTCCCATAGTCGATAATCAGGCGGTCACCCGGTTGGACCTGCAAGGTGGGCTGAATGTATTTGGAGTCGGTTGTTCCAGGTGTTTCCTCGCCAGAAATCAGCTCAGCTGCGTATGTATAAACGTCACCAAAACTGGTTCCATCAATTTCTGTGGTGACACTTTGCGCAGTGAATTTAACATGCAGCACGCCATCCTGGCTGGCAAATAGCGGCGCATCGGGCAATGGACCCCCTGCTGGATTCACCCTTTCCTCTAGCTGAATAAGCGCCAGTTTCACACCGCGCCTGGCTGAAAGAGTTGATTGCTTATTCTTTTTGCCGCTGGAAAAAATAGATGAAAACATCGAAAAACCTCTAAGCTATTGCAGCAAACCTTTAGAAACAGGCGCTCCCTATAGAACATTCACTCTATTTTCCAGTTTGTCAACTGCATGTACCCCAATTTGTTTGGTTTCTCGCACCCAGCACGACCTCTTGGGTCATAATTTTGTTACTTCGCCGCCTAAAACCGAACCCCAAGGCAAGTGATAAACGCTATTGGCGCACTAGGCATAGCATAGTTCGGAGGGAGGCCCCTTGGCTGGCGTCTAGGGGGGCAAGGCTCTGAAATTGATCGTGCTGTTCCAGTTGGAGACCCGCTGTAGGCCACTACATATTGTGTGAACTCATGTATCAGGGCCCGGTTGGCAATCGACATGCAACCGGCCTCGTGGTTGTCGAACATCACTTGCTGCATAACGGCCGCAAAAGTCCGGCGTTAAGCAACATCGGCGGCGATCTTCGGACAATTGTGGGCAATTTCAGTGGAATAATCCAGCACCAGCGTGGTGAACATGCCGGCCAGCATAGCATTCGCTTGGATACTCTTGGCCCGCTTCCTGGGTCTAGCAACCGGTGGAGGATGAAAAAGCTAGCATAATTCCTGTGCTCATAGAAGGCGGCGAAGGCTTGGTTGATAAATGCACCATACGCACAGCCCAAGGTTTTCTTGCGGCCAAATAAATTGACCGCCGCCTGCCCCGTCACCCCCAACGGCTCCGGTAAGCGGTCGTGTATGGCTTGAAGGAGGCCTTCATGGTCGCCGAAGCGGCCGTAAAAATGCCGACCGAGGTCTCGGCCCGCTTGAGCAACGCATCTATCTTGAAGGCATTATCCCCGCCTTCGGCGAAAATCAATTCGGCGGCATTAAACACTCTCGTCTTCAAAAAAATGACTCTTGGGAGATGGCTTTCTGATCAGTTGGAATCAAAAAGACAGACTTCTTGAGACTTATTGCTAATTCAATGAACTTAATTTGTCGTCCCTGAAAAACCCGCCTCTAGCCAACATGACTTTCTGAACTGATTTACAGTTCATGTATCGAGGTGGGTTGGCAATAACCGATTTAACCATTCGCCGAAAATCCTTCTGGCCAAGTGAACGATATGGTCGCTCCAGGTGGTTCGTTGGTCGACACTCCCGAGGCGGCATAGGGCACCGCATTCAAAGGGTTCGGATGCGTCAACGAGCCCAACACACATTGTTCAAATTTCCAGCGGCGCGGGGGAATAACTCACTGATCCCCACTCTGGGCATGGCCGTATTGATCGACCGCATATCACCCCGGATTTAAATCCGCCTACCAAGGGCCCTGCAAATCCAGATCGATACAAACAAACCCTATAATCATTGGTTGGATCGAAGGAAACGTGCGGAGAATTGCCATGGGCTGGAATCACATCGACTCGTATCTGCTGGCTGGGCTCACCGGTCTGTTTTTTGGCGCCATCTCCTTGGCAGGGCTGGGCACGATTCTCCCCAACCGCTTCATCCAAAAATTCGGCCAAATCCTCTTCGCCTCAGGTCTGCCAGCCCTGATAGGAATTTGGCTCATGTTGCGGGTCTTGGGGGTAGCCGGAGCCGCCGGAGCCAATTGAAAACAATAAAATTCGCTCCCACTGGCGACTATTATTGTGCCAGGGGTTATACTTCCAAATCCCAAGCACTTGGCATACCAAGTCAAACACTTCCTAGCTCGTTGTCTGCCACGGTAATCTTTTGGCCGTTTGTAAATCATTCGACTGCCATTCTGCAAGCAGCCTAACAAAAGATATGCAAGCCTATCAAATAAAAT
>CAIWHS010000115.1 GCA_903912515.1 uncultured Planctomycetaceae bacterium | reverse complement strand
CGCAGTTCCTGAAAGCCGGAGACCTCCTTGCCATCGGGCAGGGTGGAACCGGAATCGACCTTCATGGCCTTGGGCAAACCACCGGCGTCGAATTCCTCGAGTGGGATGCCCCACGGGTCCACCTTGGAATGGCAACCGGCGCAGCCGGGCTGGTTGCGGTGTTTCTCGAGCCTTTGGCGCAGGCTGAGGTTTTTGGTGTCTTCCTTCAGGGTGGGCACATTGGGTGGCGGATCATCGGGCGGTTCGGACACGATTTTGCGGGCTACCCAGGCGCCGCGCTTGACCGGGTTGGATTCGCGACCATCGGAGAGGCCGGCGAGGATGGCGGGTTGCGACAGCAGACCGCCGAGCTTGTCTTTGCCATGGACCACCGGGATGAACTGGAACCCGGATTGCACCTGATCGCCCAAGCCGTAGTACTCCGCGACCACCTCGTTGGCCAGTAGGAAATCGGACTCGACCAGGTTGCGGACCGGCAGATTGCGCCGGGCAAGGTGGGTGATGAACGCCTGGGCCTCCCTGGACAGGTGGGTACGGACATGGGGAGTGAGGCGGGGATACCTCTGGCGATCGGCCTCGAGGACGGCGAACTTGTCGAGGGACAACCACTGGGCGGCGAATTCGGACATGAACCGATCGAACTTGGGACTGTCGATCATGCGGTCGATGGTTTGGTCGAGCTTGGCCTGAAGTTGTCCCAGTGTGGAGGCATCGTCCAGCAGGGGGCGATCGGGCGGGCTGTTCCAGAGAAAATAGGAGAGCTTGCTGGCCAGTTCGTGAGAATCGAGCGGTTCGCCCTTGGGGGAATCACTTTTCTCGATCAGGAAGAGGAACTGTGGCGAAGTGAGGATTACCTGGAAAACATCGCGCAGGGCGGCATGGTACTGGGCGCCAGACTGGCGGGACTTGGTGTAGACAGTGAACAGGTTTTTTTCTTCCTCGGATTGCAGCGGACGGCGGAAGGCGCGGGTGGCAAAGCTCTGGATCAATGACCGGGCTTTTTGATCGGTGGGTTGGCCTTGGCTTTCCTGGAAGAGGTTGTCGTGCGACTTGGGTGGCCAGGTGTCGATCCAAGGGCCCTCGAATTCGACGGACTTGATCAGCAACCGGGGCATGTCGCGGCCGTCGGTGTATTCGCTGCGCACGCCGATTTCCCGCACCCCGGCCAGGTAGTTCACATTGTCTTTTTCCACATCGGGGCTGGGGTGGTTGCGGATGGATCCTTCAAAGGTGTATCGGGCCAGGGCGGTACCGGGGACATCCTGCGGGGTGCCGACGGGGGACAGGGTGCTGCCGCAATCGCGGCGGAGACCGAGGTGGACGCCGATGCGGGGATTGCGCTTTTCGAAAGCAAGGAATTTTTCCAGGGTGGGAGAGTTTTCGGGCAGGCGGGTGAAGGTGATTTTCCCGACCTTGCCTCCACCGGCCTGGGTGAGTGACACGGGCAAGGGCCCGGCGGGGAGGCGGACAGCCAAGAACGCCGGCTGGGTGCGTGTGGCGCTGAAGTGGCGTTTGCCCAAGGTCAGTTCGACATCGCTGGCCTTGTCCTGGGGCGGGAAGGCGAAGCGTCTGCCGGGCTCGACCAGTGCCTGGATTTCGCTTTCCTTTAGGGCGCGGTGGTAGAGGCGGACTTGGGCGATTTCTCCTTGGAACTGTTGGGCATCCTGAATGCGGCCGACCTGCAGGGAAACCTTGGGGTTGTCGAGATTGGCGGGGCCGATCTTGCCTTGGGCCACGAGGTAGCCGTTGATGAACAGGCGGGTTTGGCCCGCCCGGTTGATGACGGCGGCCACATGCTGCCACTTGTTGACCTGGATGGCGCCTGGGGCGGAGGCGACGGTGCCGTTGGACTTGTTATCCGGTCCGGCGGTTTCGATGCGGAGGACTCCATTGGGACCGGGCATGTCGAAATACCAGCCGTGAGTCCAGTTGTATTTGCCGAGGCAAACGATGCCGGCCTGACGGAGTTCGCGGGGATGGATCCAGGCGGCGACGCTGAAATCTCCCTGGCCCACGGCCATGGATTCGTGGCGGGAGACGGTGAGGGCATCCTCATAGCCGTCGAGGGACAGGGCCTTGCCGAAGGGGGAATCTGCCCATTTGGCATCGGCCTTGAGGGTGCCAACCAGATGGTTGGCGGGGGGCTGGGAGGCGGGGGATCCGTTGAGGGGCCAATGGCCGATGAGTTCCTGATCCAATTGGGAGGCATCGGGGGCACGCGGTTTGCCATCGCCATCCGCATGGAGGTCGATCTGGTAGATGCCTTCGGACGGGATTTCCACCGTTTTGGTTTGATCTGGACTGGCAGTGTGGATCTGTGTGCCGGACTGGGCGGGGTTGGTACCCGGGTTGAGCAGCAGGCCATCGTTGTATTTGGCTGCGGTGACGGTGACCCGGAACCTGCCGTGGTCGGGCAGTTCACGCAGGGCGATCTTGAAATTGGCGCGTGGGCCGTAGGTGCTTTCCACGCCGAAGATCTCGGCGCTGGGGATGGCGGGGCGGAGGAGGAGCCCCTCGGGGACCGTGGAAAAGGCTTTTCCTTTGGGATAGCCCTGAGTGCCGCGCATGCAGGCGAAAACCGAATGGTAGATGCTGCTGTAATCACGCCAACCGCGGACGGTGTCGTTGCCCTGGTAGCCCTCGATGAAGCGGTATTGGGTGCGCATGGCGAAGGCCTGGTAGGGGAACGGCTTGTCCGGCTGCAGTTCCCGCAGTGTGAAATCGGCGTTGTTCAGCAGCACGCTGTCGGCACCGAGGATCAGCTTGTCGGGGATGGGGGCTGGGTTGATGCCGGTGCCCAAATCGAGGCGGAAATTCTGGATAGTGGGTTTGGATTTGGGATCGACAATGGTTCGTTCCAGTGCCTTTTCGGCGATGTCGTAGTAGGCCTCGAGCAGCAGCGGGGAGAGGGCCAGCGTCTCCTGGTTGTTGAGGAAGCCGTCCTTGGAGACGGCATCGGGCGGGAGATTATCGGCCAGGTTGTCGTCGAGCAGCAACAACTCGCGCAGGGTGTTGCGGTATTGG